>JBCCAJ010000180.1:0-5896 GCA_039814845.1 Pseudomonadota bacterium
GTATAAGCGTGGATCGTCGTCATGATGCCGCTCTCGATGCCAATGCCTTCGTGCAGAACCTTGGCGACGGGGGCCAGACAGTTGGTGGTGCAGGACCCGTTTGAGATCATGGTCTCGTCTGCCTGCAGGTCCTCGTGGTTCACACCAAACACAACCGTGCGGTCGACGTTCTTGCCTGGCGCGGACAAAAGCACCTTGCCCGCACCCTGTTCCAGATGGGCCTTGGCCTTTTCGCCATCATTGAATTTACCCGTGCATTCCAGCACCACATCGACGCCGGACCAATCGAGTTCACCCATGTCGTAGGTCGAAAACATCTCCATCGGCCCGCGTCCGAGGTCCATCGTGCCGTCGCCCAGGGTCACCTCATTGGGAAACCGCCCATGGACGCTGTCGTATTTGATCAGATGCGCGGCTGTTTCCAGCGGGCCGGTGGCGTTGACCTTGACCACCTTGATGTCGTCCCGGGCCGACGTGGCGATATAGGCCAGGGTGGCCCGCCCGATGCGGCCGAAGCCATTGATGCCAACGGTGATGGTCATGCGCGTTGCTCCTTTAATTCAAGGGTTTGGGCGCGTTGTAGACGGGGCATCGGTGCGCGGAAAGGTCTAAAGCGCGTGGTAGCGGTAACCGTTACCGCAAAACCTGCGATCCGCGGCCTGTGCTTTGGTCTTGATCCTGCGGCCATGCACGGTAGAGCTAAGAACGACAGATAGGAGAATGCACATGAGCGGTTTGCTGGCGCTTTTGGATGATGTGGCCGGGCTGGTGAAGGTGGCTGCGGCGTCTTTGGATGATGTGGCCAGCCAGGCGGTGAAAGCAGGGTCAAAAGCCGCGGGTGCCGTGATCGACGATGCGGCTGTGACGCCCAAGTACCTCAAGGGCTTCGCGCCCGCCCGCGAATTGCCCATCGTGTGGCGCATCGCGCGGGGATCCTTCATCAACAAGCTGGTGTTTTTGCTGCCTGTTGGGCTGGCCTTGGCGAATTTCGCACCTTGGATGATCCCGCCGCTTTTGATGTTGGGTGGGGCGTATCTTTGTTTCGAGGGGGCTGAGAAAATCGTGCATACCTTGGGCTTTGGCCATCACCACCATGACGGTCACGACGCCGCCAAGCCACAGGATCCCGCGAAGCTGGAAGAAGAGCGCGTATCGGGGGCAATCAAAACAGACTTCATCCTATCAGCGGAGATCATGACCATCGCGCTCGCTGCCATTCCGGCGAGCACCTTCTGGATGGAGGCGGGGACGCTCGCTTTGGTGGCGATTGGCATTACTGTGGCCGTCTACGGATCGGTTGCGGTCATCGTGAAGGCCGATGATGTAGGACTTTACCTGGCGCAGAACGGGCCCATCGGGCTGATCCGGGGGATTGGCCGGGGGATCGTGAAATTCATGCCCACCTTTATGTGGCTGTTGATGGTGGTGGGGACAGCGGCGATGCTGTGGGTTGGCGGATCGATCATCCTGCACGCGATGTCAGAGATGGGCTATCCGGAGATCTACAAATGGATCAAGGAACTGGCCACAAGCGTCGCCTCTGGCATGGAGGCCGGTCAGGGCTTCGTCAAATGGGCCGTGACGGCGGTGATGGACGGGTTGCTTGGTTTGGTGATCGGTGTGCTTCTGATCCCCGTGGCCACGCGGGTGATCACGCCGGTCTGGAAGCAGATCACGCGGCTAAATCCGATTGGGTGATTTTCGGCGACGGGAGGCCCAATACTAATAGCAGCCCTGCGGACGAAGCACCGTTTCGCCGCAACTGTTCCAATAGCCGCATTGTTGGACGAAATTCAAAGAGTTCGTAGTTTGCGGCCATGTTGAATTACCTTGTTAACAGTCCTTTCTAAGATCATGCCTTGCGGGAAGACATGACCTGATGGTGCGAGAGATGTTACACAAAGGTGCATTATGAAATTCATTGATTGGGTCAGCGACTACTTCGATATCTTTCAAGCAGGTGTCAAAGTGCGGCCTGACGTATCAAGGGGGCGGGCTTTCATCGTAGGTTCCTTTACGTGTTATTTTTTCCTTTTGGCGACTGGGGTTTTGCTACTTGGATGCTGCTGGGTTTTGGGTGCTTCACCGGCTCCTACAATCCTAGCTTCGGCAACCGCACAAAAATACTTGTTGCTTGTTTCTGGCATCTGGGGCGGCTTTTTTTGGTTAACAGCGAAACTCCCGTGAATAGTTCGCGATCTACTTGGTGCAAAAGAAGCAGCCTTTCACCATTTATGTATTAGCCGGTAAAAATGGGCTCAATGCGGAAATTGGCCCATCTCAACGTCTAATCAGACGAGAGCTGCGGGTGTTAAAGCAAGCCCTTGACCTGCTCCACCGCCGCATCCGCCGTGATGCCGAACTTCTCGAACAGCACCTCAGCGGGGGCGGAGGCGCCGAAGCTGGACATGCCGACGAACCCGGCCTTGTCGGCGCGGCCGCCGTCGCCCATCAGCCAGCGGTCCCAGCCTTGGCGGACGCCGGCCTCGATGCCCACGCGCACCTTGGAGCCACGGCCCAGGACGCGGCGGCGGTAGGACTCGTCTTGCTCTTCAAACAGCTCCCAGCAGGGCATGGAAACGACGCGGGTGCCGATGCCTTGGGCCTCGAGCGTCGCGCGGGCCTCTATGGCGATGGACACCTCCGAGCCGGTGGCCAGCAGAACGGCTTTGAAATCGGCCTCGGCATCGGCCAGCACATAGGCACCCTTGGCGGAGAGGTTGGCGTTTTTATGCTCGGTCCGCAGCGTGGGCAGGCCCTGACGGGTCAGGGACAGGACAGAAGGCGTTGTTTTTGATGACAAAGCCAGTTCCCAGGCTTCCGCTGTTTCCACCGTGTCGCAGGGGCGGAAGACCATCGTGTTGGGGGTGGCGCGGGAGATGGCCAGATGTTCCACCGGTTGGTGGGTTGGGCCATCTTCGCCGAGGCCAATGCTGTCATGGGTCATCACAAACACCGTGGGCACCTGCATCAGGGCCGCAAGCCGCATCGAGGGACGCGCGTAATCAGTAAAGCACATGAACGTGCCGCCATAGGGACGGATGCCGCCATGGAGCGCCATGCCGTTCATCGCCGCCGCCATCCCGTGTTCGCGCACGCCCCAATGGACGTAGCGGCCTTTACGGTTGCCGGTGTCAAAGACGGTCATATCCTTGGATTGCGTGTTGTTGGAGCCGGAGAGGTCCGCCGACCCACCCACGGTTTCCACCATCACCGGGTTCACGGCATTAAGCACGATTTCCGACGATTTCCGTGTGGCCACCTTGGCCGCATCTTCCGATGCTGCACGTTTTACTTGCTTGATGGCCGCCGGGAAGCGCTTTGGTGCGTCACCGGCCATGATCCGAGCGAATTCAGCCTGACGGCGTTCGCTCACATCGGCAAGGCGTGCTTTCCATGCGGCATGCTCGGACGCGCCACGCGCGCCGATGGCCTCCCACGAAGATTTCACATCAGATGGCACCTCGAAGGGGCCACCGGCCCAGCCGTACACCTCTTTCGCGGCCTTAAGCTGATCCGCATCCGTCAATGCACCGTGGCCTTTGGACGTATCCTGCGCAGCGTGGCCCAAGGCAATATGGGTCTTGCACGCAATCATCTTCGGGCGCGCGCCGGTTTGGGCTTGGGTCAGGGCCGCGTCGATTTCATCGGGGTTGTGGCCATCCACTTCAATCACCTGCCACCCGGCGGACCGGAAGCGGCGCACTTGGTCGGTGGTATCCGACAGCTCAACCGTGCCATCGATGGTGATGTTGTTGTTGTCCCACAGCACGATCAGCTTGCCCAGCCTGTGACGGCCTGCAAGCGTGATGGCTTCCTGGCTGACACCTTCCATCAAACAGCCATCGCCCGCGATCACATAGGTCCGGTGATCGACCAGTTTCTTGCCGTAGCGCGCGCGCAGCATTTCTTCGGCCATGGCAAAACCCACGGAATTCGCGATCCCCTGACCCAGCGGGCCGGTGGTGGTTTCAATCGCGGGATGCAGAAAGTTTTCGGGGTGGCCAGCCGTCGGGGCCTTCCACTGCCGGAAATTGCGCAGGGCGTCGATTTCCATGCCCGCATACCCTGTCAGATACAGTAGCGAATACAGCAGCATGGACCCATGCCCGGCGGACAAGATGAACCGGTCCCGATCGGGCCAATCGGGGGCGGAGGCATCAAATTTCAGGTGACGCTCAAACAACACTGTCGCCACATCGGCCATCCCCATCGGCATACCGGAATGGCCGGAATTGGCGGCGGCCACGGCATCAAGGGTCAGCGCGCGGATGGCGGCGGCTTTGGTCCAATGATCGGGATGAGCGGTGCGGAGGGCGTTTATGTCCACGGATCGGCAACTTTCAGCAAGGGTCAGGTTCGAAAACTGCATATCAGGCACGGATCAAAGTGCAAGCGCCCTCATGGACGCGGGTTAAGGCCCCGCCACCCAAAGTGGGGGGGAGCCTTTTTCTGAGCGATTATGTAGACTTGTGAGGAAAGCTTCAGGCAGCGATTCGCGCGGCCTTGGGAAGCAACGCACAGGTGAGGGACAGAAAGGCGACAAGATGAGCCAAATCGAAGAGCTTCAGGGGCGCATTGCAAGTGCATTGGATCGCATCAGCCAGGGTCTGGAGGTTCAGGCGACGGCACAGGCAGATCCCGAAGAGATGGCCGCCCTTCAGCAATCCTTGGAGGAAGAGCGCAGCGCGGTGCAGCAACTGGAAGAACGCAACAAATCCTTGAATGACAAGATCGCGGCGTTGGAAATGCAGGTGACCGGCCTGCAGGCCGAAGTGGCCGCATCCGCAGCGGCCGCGCCAGTGGCGATCCAGTTGCCCGATATGATGGGCCAAGTGGGCGCGACGATTGCGCAGTTGCGAGAAGCCAATGACACCGTGTTAGGCAGCAATGAGCGTCTGCGGGAGGCGCATAGCGCGGGCGTGAGTGAGCCTCACCTGATCAATTCCGGCATGATGGCTGAACTGGAAGGCCTCAAAGCGATGCGAGAGATGGACAAGGCCGAACTGACGGCCATTCTGGAAACGCTGGAGGCCGTTCTGGGCGGCAATGAGGGGCCGAATGGCGCGTCCAGTACAGCACCTGTGCAGGGAGGACTGTGATGCCTGAGATTGAGATTGAAATCGGAGGCCGTACCTTCGAGGTATCTTGCCAGGAAGGCGAAGAGCACTACCTGAAATTCGCAGCTAGTATGCTGGATGAAGAGGCCTCTGTGCTGACCGCGCAGATCGGGCGCATCCCGGAGGCACGAATGCTGTTGATGGCGGGGCTTATGCTGGCGGACAAAACGGCGGCGATGCAGGACAAACTGCGCGAGGCCGAGGACAAGATGGCCGAAAAAGAGGCCGAGTTGGATCAGTTACGCAGCGTGCCAGCGCCCGAACCCAAAACCATCGAAGTGCCTGTGGTGCCAGATGCCGTGACCGACACGATGGCAGAACTGGCAGCACGGGCCGAAGCACTGGCAGAACAGATGGCCCCGGCGGACCCCATATAAAATTTGCTGGCCAGTTTTTGTTTCCCTGACCCGCGCCCAGCGGACTTAAAGGTGGTGTGAATGGATCCTGTTCTTTTTCTTGCCTTCCTAACAACGACACTGGTGTTTGTCGCCGTGCCCGGGCCATCGGTGGCCTTTGCAACGGCGCAAGCCATGCGGCATGGGCCAAGGGCGGCCTGTATCGCTGTCGCGGGCGATGCGCTTGGCACGCTCGTCCATGTCTGCGTGGCCGTGGCCGGGGTGACGGCGCTTGTGGCAATGTCGGAACAGATCTTGCCGGTCCTGCAAATGGCGGGCGGGGCATTTATCATACTGATGGCCCTGCAAGGCATTCGCCGCATCGGCACACCCGAACCCATGGCACCCGCCAGATCAGACCGCGTGACATTCTGGGCTGGA
>JBCCAJ010000256.1:0-4720 GCA_039814845.1 Pseudomonadota bacterium
GCTCTGCCAACCCATTGGCACGGCAGCAGGCCGTGACTGTGTTGGCCAGAAGGCAGGCAATGGTCATCGGCCCGACACCGCCAGGAACCGGCGTGATGGCACCAGCGCGTTCGGCGCAGGATGCAAAATCCACGTCGCCCACCAGCTTGTTCTTACCGTCGCGTTCGATGCGGTTGATGCCAACGTCGATGACGGTCGCGCCTTCCTTGATCCAGTCCCCCGGCACCATCTCGGGGCGGCCTACGGCGGCGACCACAATGTCGGCGCGGCGCACCACATCGGGCAGGTCCTTGGTGCGGGAATGGGCCACTGTCACTGTGCAGCTGTCGCCCAGCAAAAGCATGGCCATAGGCTTGCCCACGATGTTGGACCGACCAATCACAACCGCGTCCATTCCAGAGAGGCTGCCATGGTGATCTCGCAACATCATCAGGCATCCAAGCGGCGTGCAGGGCACCATGGATTTTTGTCCCGTGCCCAACAGCCCAACATTGGAAATGTGAAAGCCATCGACGTCTTTCTGTGGAGAAATCGAGTTGATCACGAGATCTTCGTCAAGGTGCTTGGGCAAAGGCAGCTGAACTAGAATGCCGTGCACCGCCGGGTCATTGTTCAATTCTTCAATCAAAGCGAGCAACTTATCCTCAGGCGTGTCGGCATCCAGCTTATGCTCGATGGAATTCATACCCACTTCGACCGTCTGCTTGCCCTTGGAGCGGACATAAACCTGGCTTGCGGGATCTTCGCCCACCAGCACAACGGCCAGCCCGGGCGTGATCCCGTTCTCTTCCTTCAGCCGCGTCACGTGACCGGCCACCTTTTCACGAACGGTTGCGGCGAATGCTTTGCCGTCAATCAGTTGCGCTGTCATCTTCATGTCCCTTTCATGAGGCAAGGCGGGGTAAACCCCGCCCTACAAATGCGAAGGCCGGGGTTTACCCCGGCCCTTTGTTATCAGAACAGGCCTTCGATTTGGCCGGTTTCATTAAGGTGAATATTCTCAGCCGCCGGTTTGCTGGGCAGGCCGGGCATTGTCATAATCTCACCGCAGACCACCACGACAAACCCCGCACCGGCAGACAGGCGCACCTCGCGCACCGGCACCGAATGCCCGGTGGGCGCGCCGCGCAGGTTCGGATCGGTGGTGAAGCTGTACTGCGTTTTCGCCATGCAGACCGGCAGGTTGCCATAACCCTGTTCTTCCCAAAGCTTCAGCTGATCGCGGATCTTCTTGTCGGCCTGAACCTCATCGGCGCGATAGATCTTTTTCGCGATGGTTTCGACCTTTTCGAAAAGCGACATCTCATCGGGGTAGATCGGTTGGAAATTGCCTTCTCCGGCCTCGATGGTTTCAACGACCTTGTGCGCCAGCGCCTCGGACCCTTCGGACCCAAACTCCCAGTGCTTGGACACAACCGCTTCAGCGCCGTGTTCGGACACATAGGCCTTCACCGCCTCCACTTCTGCATCGGTATCCGTCACAAAGTGGTTGATCGCCACGACCACCGGCACGCCGAAGGATTTGACGTTTTCGATGTGGCGGCCGAGGTTGGCACAACCGTTCTTCACGGCCTCCACATTCTCTGGCCCCAGATCGGCCTTGGCGACACCGCCATTCATCTTCATCGCGCGGATCGTGGCCACCAGAACCACAGCCGACGGCGCAAGCCCCGCCTTGCGGCACTTGATGTTCATGAATTTCTCAGCGCCCAGATCGGCCCCGAACCCGGCTTCGGTCACCACGTAGTCGCTGATTTTCAGCGCGGTCGTGGTGGCAATGACCGAGTTACAGCCATGGGCGATATTCGCGAACGGGCCGCCATGGACGAAGGCCGGGTTGTTTTCCAGCGTCTGCACCAGGTTCGGCTGCATTGCGTCCTTCAGAAGAACGGTCATTGCGCCTTCCGCCTTGATATCGCGGCAGAAGACAGGCGAACGATCACGGCGGTAAGCCACGATCATGTCGCCCAAACGCGTCTCAAGGTCCTGGAGATTTTTCGCCAGACACAGGATCGCCATCACCTCAGACGCGACCGTGATGTCAAACCCGGCTTCACGCGGGAAGCCGTTGGCGACACCACCGAGCGAACAGGTGATGTTGCGCAGCGCACGATCGTTCATGTCCACCACGCGACGCCACTGCACCCGGCGCACGTCAATCTCCTGTGCGTTGCCCCAGTAGATATGGTTGTCGATCATCGCCGACAGCAGCGAATGCGCGGAGGTGATCGCGTGGAAGTCGCCGGTGAAGTGAAGGTTCATATCCTCCATCGGCACGACCTGAGCGTAACCACCGCCAGCCGCCCCGCCCTTCATTCCGAAGTTCGGGCCAAGAGAGGCTTCGCGAATACAAATCATCGCCTTTTTGCCGATGCGGTTCAGGCCATCGCCCAGACCCACGGTCGTGGTTGTCTTGCCCTCACCCGCAGGCGTGGGGTTGATCGCGGTCACAAGGATCAGCTTGCCGTTTTCGTTGCCCTGAACAGAGTTGATGTAATCCTGGCTGATCTTGGCCTTGTCATGGCCGTAGGGCAGCAGATGCTCTGTCGGAATGCCCAGCGTGTCGCCGACTTCCTGAATCGGTTTCTTTTGGGCCTCACGGGCGATTTCGATGTCGGATTTGTAGCTCATAGTGGTCCCCCGCTTGGCGCATTAGGCAATTATATTCGAAACACTCCATATCTTGCCCACCGTCGCATACAACGGGCGAATCCGACATTTCCCCATCTGCTTGCGTCGGCGCAGGGCAATCGCGTTTCGTTTCGGAAACGCCATTGGGCTTCATCTGTCCAGACACACGCGGCAAAGTCAAAGAATTGGAGCCCGAAACCTCAGGCGCCTTTGAAGTTCACCCGGCTCTCCGCCTCAAGCGCTTCATCGGTGGCAAGCTCTTTCTTGCGCGCTTCAACCTGTGCTTCGGCGCGCACTTTGCGCATGCGGCCCAGTTGGCCGATGGCAATGGCCGCCAGAATGATTGCACCACCGGGGATCAGGCCGGGGCCCGGGTCTTCGCCCAACAGGATCATGGCAATGACCAGCCCTGCCACCGGGGAAAAGGACGTGGCCAGCGACACATCCGCCGAGCGCGCGTTTTTCAACCCGAGGTTCCAGGCAAACTGTCCCACGATGATGACAATGATGGCGTAGACCCACACCCATTTCAGAACCACGTCGGATAGCAGATCCTGAAAATGCAGCGGGCCATAAAGCCAGATGGCGAGCCAGTAATAGATAAACGTGCCCAGTACGGTGCGGTAGATCGAAAAGATGCCGAGCGGAATACCTTGCAGCCCCACACGGCTGACCAGTGTGGAGGCGATGAAAGAAATGGTGGCTGCGGCCGCCGCAATCTCCCCCTTGCCGAAGGAAAATCCTTCGCCCGCGTTCATCACGACCATCACCACGGCCCCCAGAAGCGCCACAACACCCGCGCCCATGGCCCATGGATCCAGTTGCTCTTTGAGAAAAAAGAACGTGGCCAGCAGGAACAAAGGCGGCTCAATCCGGCCGATCAGCACCACATTGGTCACGGTCGTGTAATCCAACGCAATGAAAAACAGTGCGGGTGTCAGCGCGGAGCTGAGCCCCGCCGACACCGTCAGGATCATCCAATCCTTGCGGCTGAGTTTGCGCAGGTTTTCCATCGTCCAGTCGCGCCAGAACATGAAAACCATCGGCACCAATGAGATCAGCGAACCCAGAAAGAGCAGATTGCACAGCGTGATCGCGTTGCGCCCCATGACCGGATGCTCCCGCCCGATATCGGCCAGAAGCGACACGATGGAGTTGGACGCGGCGTAGATGATGACAGCGGCCCAGATCAGGCCTGCACCCATTAAAACCTTGGAGGCGGCGGGGCCGGAGGGGGCGACGGATGCATTGGCCATGGGACTGTCCTTTGGTGGCACAAAAACTTGCGTGCAATGTGCCACTATGTCAGGCCAAAATGGCGTTGAAAACAAGCGCTTTACCAGTAACGGGCCATAAACTGATGGAGAACGCCCGTAACAATGTTTCAAAATCAGTGCCTTAAGCGGCACACAGTTCACGAAATAAAAGCCGGGCGTCACGTTCCCGTGCAAAAGTGACTTGTGCCACGGCATGTGACGGGCGAAAGGACCATATGGGCAGTGTCCACGTCCAGTCCGGAGACCCGAATGATCGAAAACCAAGGCACCCGCGCGCAGAAGATCGTTACGATTTTTGACGATATCTATGACCTGCCCGATTGCCGGTCTTACTACCGCGCGATGGATCACGCAGGGTTTCGCACCGCGCATTTTGCCGTTGCCGCCTTCCGAGACGCATTGGCATCGCTAAAGACACAGAGGGGGCTGGCATCGGCGCGGATCGTGGATTTTGCCAGCGGCTACGGCATTGCCGCGCAGCTTATGCGTCACGCGATTACGTTGGATGATGTGCTGTCGCGCTACCGCGATGCTTTTGATGAGGCCAGCACCATAGATGTGATCACGGCCGACAAAGGCTGGCTGGCATCGGCGGACCGGGCTGAAGGCGACCGCTACATCGGGATCGACATCGCAGGTCAGGCGCTTGGCTACGGTGAGGCGGTGGGCATTTTCGATGCAGCCTTTGCAGAGAACCTTCAGGATGCCCCGCCATCCGCAGCGCTGGCGACTGAGCTGTCCGAGGTGGATTTGATCGTCGAATGTGGCAGCGTGGCTCATATGTTGCCCGGTGCGTTGGATCATCTATTGAC
>JBCCAJ010000519.1:0-1691 GCA_039814845.1 Pseudomonadota bacterium
CCGTCACTGGCCTACCGAATGGCGCTCGTGGCCGAAGGGCGGTTTGACGCGATGATCACCTTCCGCCCCAGCTGGGAATGGGATGTGGCCGCCGGTGACCTGATCTTGCGCGAGGCCGGTGCCGCCACCTCTGACCGCGCAGGCAAGCCACTGCGCTTCAACAATCCCACCCCCCAAACCGCAGGCGTTTTGGCCGCCAACGCAGCACTCCACGCCCAGATTGCGTCGCAACTCACCTTCAAAGACTAACCCATGCCAAGCTTCCCGCGGTCAGCCTTTCTTCTTGCCACAAGTATCCCGGGGGGGCGGGGGCTGGCCCCCGCGTTGGTCCATGCCGGCTAGCGGACCCGCGCCTTCGAAAGACAACCTGTTGGCCGCAGGTTTCATGACCGCTTCCATGGCGGCCTTCACCTTCAACGATACCTTGATGAAAATGATGGCAGGCGCGGTGCCGCTTTATCAAGTGCTGTTCCTGCGCGGGCTCATGACCACAGTGATGGTCGCCGTTATTGCGTGGAAGATGGGCGCGTTGACCGTGTCCATCCCGTCTAAAGATCGTCTGCTCATCCTTCTGCGCAGTCTCGCCGACACCGGCGCGGCCTTCTTCTTTCTAACAGCACTCTTCAACATGCCGCTGGCCAACGTGACCGCCATCCTTCAGGCGCTACCCCTGACGATCACACTGGCCGCATGGGCCGTCCTGGGGGAACCCGTGGGTTGGCGCCGCTTTGCCGCCATCGCGGTGGGTCTGATCGGTGTGCTGCTGATCATTCGGCCGGGGGCTGCGGATTTCACGATATATTCGCTTTACGGCTTGGGGGCCGTGGCCTGTGTCACGGCGCGCGATCTGCTCACCCGGTCGATGACCAATGCCGTGCCTACGATGCTGGTCGTGCTAGCGAATTCCGCGACCATCATGGTGGTGTTCGGCCTGATGACTTGGCCCGCGGACTGGGTGGAGATGACGCCAGACACATGGGCGCTCACGATCGGCGCGGCGCTTTTCATCATCCTCGCCTATCTCTTTTCCATCCTCGTGATGCGGGTGGCGGAGATTTCCTTCGTGGCACCGTTCCGTTACACCGGGCTGCTTTGGGCGCTGATCCTTGGATATGTCGTCTTTGGCGACTGGCCCGCGCCTCTCACGCTTTTGGGGGCGGGCATCGTGGTGGCCAGCGGGCTTTTCACGCTCTACCGTGAAACCCGTGCCTCGCGCGCAAAATAACCTTTACCCACGCAGCCTTATCAGCCGATAAAGACGCCATGATCGACCTCAAGGATCTCGAATGCCTGGTGGCCTTGTCACGCACGCGCCACTTTGCCCGCGCGGCGCAGGAATGCGGCCTGTCGCAGCCCGCCTTTTCGATGCGCATCCGGCATCTGGAGGAGAACCTCAACACCCCCATCGTGAAACGCGGCAACCGGTTTCAACAGCTGACGCCAGAGGGCGAAAAGGTGCTGGCCCATGCCCGTGACATTCTGGAACGTACCCGCAATCTGGAACGCGAAATTCGCGCCTCAAAGGGCGAAGTGACGGGCTCTCTGGTGCTGGGGGTGGTGCCCACGGCCACCGCTGTGGCGGCGCAATTGGCCATCCGGCTCCATGCCGATCACGCAGGGTTGCGGACACGGATTATCACGGCGTCATCGCTGGCTATCCAACAGGGCATGGAAGATCGTCAGTTCGACGC
>JBCCAJ010000191.1:0-5707 GCA_039814845.1 Pseudomonadota bacterium
GTTAACAAATCTTGAAGCCTTGCAAAGTGCAACCATAATTCCCGCCCAATATGCTGGGAAAGACGACTTTTTTGGAAGTATAGATCAACAGAAAGTAGCCGACTTGGAATCCTCAGGATCTATCCGGACAATGCCATTCAGCGACAGCGCTGCGCGGTCATCCCCTGGCAGGTTGGAGATGGCCACCTGTAGCGCGTCAAAAATCGGTGCGGGATCAGTGTCTAACGCTGTGATGTAAGGCAGGCCCGGTGTGGGCGGTGTGGCGTCAATGATCTTAAGCTCTGCGGCAAACCCAGCCTCTTTTTGAATGAAGCGCCATGAAAGGGCATCCAGTGCTGCAATATCCGCCTGACCCATGGCCACCGTTTCGGCAGACTTTAGGTGTGCACCGCTTTTGGATGCCTGGCCAAATTGAACGCCTTTGGACCGGGCGTGCATTATGGGCCCTGCCCAGCCGCTTTGCGATGTGGCGCTATTGACGGCGATATGCGCGCCATTGAAATCGGTCAGGCAAGTGCGCGGGTCATCTGTGCGGATCACGAAAACGCTGTTGTATTCTCCGGGGCCGCAATCGGGAAGGCCGTAGTCAGGCGTTCCGACAAGGGTCACTTTGCCATGCAATCGGGCGCGATATGGCAAACCGCAGGTCTGAGACAAAAGAAGGTCCGGCTGCGCCCACGCTTCCCAAACGCCCAAATCGCGGCAAAGTGCGTCGGGGCCCTGCCCCAGTGCCTTGCGAATTTCCTGCCAAAGCCGATCCGTCGATCCGCGCACGGACGCAAAATCATACATCGGCAAACTGGCATGCATCAGGAATTGTCTACCCGACGCCGGGCCTGTGCACTGTCCATGTCACTGACACCCAGAAACCCGGAGGCCATACGGATCAGCGCATCTTCTTTGGCGTCCCTTTCACCGTCGGCCAGTGCCACCTGCCAGAGCGCTTCAATCACCGCGATACGGTCTTCATAGGCCACAGCCTCTTTGATGGCGCGGGTGAAGCGGATGGTGTCGGGGGCCTCAGCCTCCAGCCCTTCGGCACTCAAAAGCAGGTCACCCGCATCCGAGGAGGTCAGGCCATAGCGCGTCTCGGCAATGGCCGCGATGCGCTCTTTTTCAGACGCTTCATAAACCCCATCTGACCGGGCAATCCGCACGAGCAGCGCGGTGAGCGCAAGGCGGGCATCTTCATTGCCCAAAGGTTCAGGATCAGGTTGGGTGAGGCGGGACAGAAGATTTGCAAACATACCACGGATATAGACACGCAACTGACGCGGGCCAAGGGCAATCGCTGCGCGCACCCAGTACGTGGTCCCCGTGCAAACCTGAGGTTTGGTCTTCACAAAGAATTCAGCGGGGTCATGGGCAAACCTCGGGACCGCCCATTGTCGCAACAGAGGTTTGTATTTTACTTGCCAAGCGACCGCCAAAGGAGACCTGAGCATGCCAACCAAAGTCCTTGTTATGACAACCCTCAGGCCAGACGGCCAAGATGCGCTGGATCGATATTTGGCGCTCGTAAGCCCATTGATGGAAAAGGCAGGTGAGCGTTTGGTTTCACGCCATCTGGTGGCGGAAACCCTCTCCGGAGGGAACATGCCCGACTACGTCTCAATCGTGGACTACCCCGATAGAGATGCCATTCGCATGGTGTTCGAGGACCCCACTTACATTGGCCTTAAAGACACGCGCGAAGCCGCCTTCAGCCGCTATGACATTTGCATTATGGAGGACGCCTGACCGGCGATTAGCTTGCTTCTGCCACGGCCCGGGCCCGCGCGCTATCATCTTCCGACAGGCCCAGCGCGTTGCGGGCGGCCTCGATGACGCGCAGCTCTTCTTCGGCGATGTCGTCATCGGCCAGAACCACCTCCCAAAGCGCCTCCAGGGCATCGACACGGGCCTCGAAGCTGACGGTTTCGCGGATGATGATGGCAAAACGGTCGGTGTCGGGGGCCTGTTTCTCCAACTTCTCGGAGGTGGCGCGCATTTTGGCGGCCTCTATGGGTTTCAAACCGTAAAGCCGCCCGAAAAGCCGGTCGATTTTGGAAATCTCGACCACGTCATATTGGTGATCCGACATCGCCACCCGCACCATCAACGCCCCCAGCGCCAGCTTTTCGTCCGGCTCTGGCAGGGGCGCGGGGCCCGGCGCATCAAAGGCGTGAATCAGGCGGTGCAGTAGCGCTTTGGCATCCATCGGTGTCTTTCCGTTCCGGGGCTTTGTCACTCAATCGGCGACAATCTGACCATCTGACACCGCTTTGGCAATGCTTTGCACGATGATTAACCAAATGGCCCCGAGAGCGTCACATTTGCTCCCTTAAATTTTCGAACTCGGGGGGCATCACGGGTCTCGTTAATGGTGGGTCCGTCGTAGGACAAAGGAAGAATTTATGCCCCGGCGCAATAGATTTGCATGGTCGAACCAGACCAAGGAAGAACAGCTGCAAATGGCGCGGCGCGCCTCACGCGAAGACCTGCGCCTCATGGCCCGGGCGTTTGACTGGTCCACCGATCACGAAGCGGTGCTAAGCTGGATGATGGCGAACAAGGCGATGGATCTGGCTTCGGCCATCACTGTCTTTTTCAACGGCGATCCGGCGCGCTTCAACTATATCTCCAAACGCGCGGTGCCGACGCAGTATCGTGGGGCGACGAAGCTGCTGGATAACATCTGCCTGCGGATCAACAGCGGGTTTTACCGGACATCGAATGCCGTGCGGGTGGACAATCGTCACCTGCTCAACAATTGGTTGGCCTTTCAAGAGGCCGACCGGTCAGAGGGCCGTCGAGGGCGCTGGATCCTTGATGAGGCGATTATTGAAAGCGCCTTTGCGCCGTCTGCCCCTGCGCCCGAACTGGCCGCGGTGGAGGAATTGCGCCCTCTCGAACCCGCGCCTGCGGTGATTGAGCCGGGCCCGGTGACATCTGCCATTGGTCGGCGCGTATCGGGGATGTTGTCGGACATTCTGCACGGTCGGAAGGCCGGGTAGACCCGGCGCCATCGCACAGTAGAGCGGCGTCGTCAGGCCCCGGTCTGGCGATCCCGCGCTTCGAACAGCAGCACTTTGCGTCTGGGGTCCCGGACTCAATCCGAGCGGCGCCCTGCAGTTGCCAATTCGCCAGGCCCTGGCGGGGGCCTGACGAAGGCGCGGCGGGCTAGCGCCCTTGATTCCGCGCCGGAGAGCCAACTAAACGAGGCGCGACGTCTCCAGCGCCGCCCGCACAAATTCCGCAAACAGCGGATGCGGCTGGAACGGCTTTGATTTCAACTCCGGATGGAACTGCACGCCGATGAACCACGGGTGATCTTCCCATTCCACGATCTCGGGCAGCCGCCCATCAGGCGACATGCCGGAAAACCTGAGGCCCTTCTCCTCAAGCTTGTCACGATACTCGATATCCACTTCGTAGCGGTGGCGGTGGCGTTCATCTATCGCGGTCCCGCCATAGACACCCGCGACCTTCGTCCCCTCCTGGAGCACCGCATCATAGGCCCCCAGCCGCATCGTGCCACCTTTGTCATCTGACACTTTGCGCTGCACCTTCTGGTTGCCCTGCACCCATTCCTTCAGGTGATACACAACCGGGGTAAATCGCTTCTTGCCCGCCTCATGGTCGAACTCTTCGGATCCGGCATCTTTCAATCCCGCTACATTCCGGGCCGCCTCAATCACCGCCATCTGCATGCCAAGACAAATGCCCAGATAAGGGATCTTCCGTTCGCGCGCGAATTGGGCGGCCTTGATCTTACCTTCTGTGCCCCGCTCGCCAAACCCGCCCGGCACAAGGATCGCGTGGAACCCGGTCAAATGCGGGGCGGGATCTTCGTCGTCGAACACTTCCGCATCGACCCATTCCAATTGCACCTTCACCCGATTGGCCATGCCGCCATGGGTCAGCGCCTCTTTGATCGACTTATAGGCATCCTCCAACTGCGTGTATTTGCCAACGATGGCGACCTTCACTTCCCCATCGGTGTTATGAATGCGGTCCGCCACATCCTGCCAAACGGTCAGGTCGGGGCGCGGCGCGGGGGAGATGTTGAAGGCATCCAGCACGGCCTGATCGAGGCCTTCGTGGTGATAGGCCAGCGGCGCCTCATAGATAGAATTCAGATCATAAGCGGCCACCACGGCTTCCTTGCGCACGTTGCAGAACAGCGCGATCTTCTCGCGTTCCTTTTCGGGTATGGGCTGTTCCGACCGGCAAACCAGAATATCCGGCGCGATCCCGATGGATTGCAGTTCCTTGACCGAGTGCTGTGTGGGTTTGGTTTTCAATTCCCCGCTCGCGGCCAGCCAAGGCAACAGCGTCAGATGCATGAAAATGCACTGCCCGCGTGGGCGGTCATGGCTGAACTGACGGATGGCTTCAAAAAACGGCAGACCCTCGATGTCACCCACTGTGCCGCCAATCTCACAGAGCATGAAATCCACTTCATCATCGCCGATTTCGATGAATTCCTTGATCTGATTGGTGACGTGGGGGACCACCTGAATGGTTTTGCCGAGGTAATCGCCCCGGCGCTCCTTTTCCAGCACGTCCGAGTAGATACGGCCCGAGCTCACCGAATCCGTCATCCGCGCGGGCACGCCGGTGAAGCGTTCATAATGGCCAAGGTCCAGATCCGTCTCCGCCCCGTCATCGGTGACGAACACCTCACCATGCTCAAAAGGCGACATGGTGCCGGGGTCGACGTTCAAATACGGGTCCAACTTGCGCAGCCGCACGGAAAACCCACGGGCCTGCAACAGCGCACCAAGGGCGGCCGACGCGAGCCCCTTGCCGAGGGACGACACCACACCGCCAGTGATAAAAACGTATCGCGCCATATGCTCATCCCCCATAGCGACTGATGCCGCGTTTTCGCGCGGTCAGCGCTGTAATCTTTGCGTTTTTATGAGGTCCCGAAGCCCGATTCGAACCGAGTACCACGGGATTTGAGTAATATAGCCATTCCAGAATTTGCGCAAGCCGACCGCAACATGATGTTGCGGGTTTTATGTCTGACGCAACGGTTAGTGTGCTTGGAATTCACCGCCCCGGCGCGGAGTCAAGGCGCCCCGCGCCGCCGCGCCTTCGCCTGGCCCCACCCAGGGCCTGGCGAAATGGCAATTGCAGCGCGTCGCTCGGAGTGAGACCGGGACCCTTAGATAAAGCACTGTTGTTCACAGGTCTGGATCGCCAGACCGGGGCCAGGCGAAGGCGCTCTGTCGAACTCAGAAAGTGGATTTAATCCAGCGTCGGCAACAGCGGCGCCCCATCATCACCCGGCGCGGGCGGCAGAAGGTTGTCACCCAAGCCACCATCCGATGGCAGGTTCTCATCCGCGGATGATGCAGGCTGATCCGTAAACCGATCCAGAACTGACGATCCCGCCGAGTTCTGCGCCGCGATGATCGTCAGCGTAATCGACGTCACAAAAAGGCTGATTCCCAAAAGCCACGTGATCTTGCCAAGCCCCGTCGCCGCGGCACGCCCCGTGCCCGCCGGACCGCCGCCGCCCATGCCCAGACCGCCGCCCTCAGAGCGCTGCAAAAGAACAACGATGATCAAAGCGAGCGTCAGAAGCAGGTGAACAAGAAGGATGACGTTTTGCATGTACGGAAAACCGGCGCCGAGAGTTGTGTCGCGCTTACTTATGCAATTCAGGTGTCGCCCGCAACCCGTCTACTCATCCACATCGTCCATATCCGACTGA
>JBCCAJ010000171.1:0-6066 GCA_039814845.1 Pseudomonadota bacterium
CCCGCCTTCGCCCGGGTCGTTCTGAAAGGCGGCGGGGATGCTGCGTCGGCGGGCCGCGCTGTATTGGAAACGGGCGAGTTCGATTATGCCTGGAACCTGCAAATGCCGCCCGAGGTGCTGAACCGCATGGAAAGCACTGGCAAGGGGCAGGTCGTTTCGGCCTTTGGCAATCTGGTGGAACGGATCGTGCTGAACCTGACCGACCCCTCAAGTGAGCTGGGCGGCACCCGGTCGACCCAAGATGTCCCGCATCCGTTTCTCGCTGAAAAACCTGTGCGAGAGGCGCTGTCGATGGCCATTGATCGCGCACTTTTGGTGGAGATCGGTTACGGCAATTCCGGGCAGACCACCTGCAATATTTTAAATGCCCCTGCCCTTTACGGATCAAATGCCAATGCAGGCTGTATGACCCAGGATATTGCAGGCGCAAAGGCCTTGCTGGACGGCGCCGGGTGGGTGGACAACAATGGCAATGGCATCCGTGAAAAGGACGGGGTGGAACTGTCCCTTGTGTTCCAGACGTCGACCAACGCCGTAAGGCAGGATTTCCAGACTCTGATTAAGCAATGGTGGTCTGAGATTGGGGTTGAAACACAGCTGCGCAACGTCAACCCGGCCGTCTTCTTTGGCGCCGATCCCGGCAGCCCGGACACCTATCAAAAGTTTTTTGCCGATGTGCAGATGTTTGCTGGCACCTTCGACGGCACCGATCCTGAGGCCTACATGGCCGGCTGGCAGTGCGACAAAATCCCGTCACCGGCCAATCAATGGCAAGGCAGCAACATTGCGCGGTTTTGTTCTGAAGACTACGACCTTTTGGTAGAGGAAATGGGACGAACAGGCCCGATCGACAAACGCGCCGAGATTGCAAAAGCCATGAACGACATGCTGATGCAAGACTTCGTTCTCCTCCCACTGGTGAATCGGGGGCGTGTTTCGGCGCATATCAACTCTCTGCAGGGTGTAAAGATGAATGCCTGGGACAGTGAGCTTTGGAATATCGCCGATTGGCAGCGCAGTCCCTGAACGGTAACGTCACGGCATGCTCACTCATGCGATCCGGCGGCTGATCTTTGCTGTTCCTACCTGTCTTGCAATCGCGTTGGTGATCTTTGCGCTGCTAGAACTGGCACCCGGCGATCCTACGGCGCAAATTCCCCCCACTGTTCCGCCCGAGGTGAAGGCCCAGATCCGTGAGGCATTGGGATTGGGGGAGCCTGCGCATATCCGCTTTGGCAAATGGATGTGGCAATTCTTTGTGATTGAGCCGCTGGTGTGGGTCGATCAGACCATCGGCACGGCCTTTGCCGCCGGTGAGGCACGGGTGATTTCATGGCAGACCCGCGGGCCCGTGATGGACACGGTGCTCGAACGCATGCCCCAGACGCTTTGGGTTGTGGGCATGGCCTATGTGGTGGGGGTCCTGATTGCCCTGCCCATCGGGATTTATTCGGCCTACCGGCAGTATTCGATGTTCGACCAAGTGGGCACTTTCGTCACCATGGTGGGCTATTCAGTGCCGCCTTTCTTCTCAGGCATTGTGCTGATCCTGATCTTTTCGGTGCAATTGGATCTGCTACCGTCGATCTATGACACGACCCACGAGGTGCGCGACTGGGCCAGCTTCAAAATACAGCTACAGCAGATGGTCTTGCCGGTCATGGTTTTGGCCCTGCAGACCACCGCGCAACTGAGCCGGTTCATGCGCTCGGCCATGTTGGAGGCGCTGAGCCAGGATTACGTGCGCACCGCGCGGGCCAAGGGGCTGTCAGAATGGTCGGTGGTGATGGTCCATGTGCTGCGCAATTCCATGATCCCGGTTGTGACCGTCATTGCCCTTGGCCTGCCGCAGGTTTTCGCAGGCGCGATCATCACCGAACAGATTTTCGGGGTGAATGGGCTGGGGCAATTGCTGATTTCGGCCATCAATGCCAATGACCTGCCCATGGTGCAGACGGTCACCTTCATGCTGGCCGTGCTGATCGTGCTCTTCAACATCATCGCCGATCTGCTCTATGGCGCGCTTGACCCACGGATCAGATATGAGTGACGACACGCTGCCACCTCCGCGCTCCGTATGGCGCGACGCGTGGGAGGACTTCACCCGCCACCGTGGTGCGCTGATTGGGGCCGTGGTGTTTGCCATTATCCTTCTAGCTGTCTTCCTGGGCCCCTATATCTGGCGCATAGACCCCGGGTTTCTGGACCCCCGCATCCGCAACCAAGGTGCTGGTTGGGCGCATCCTTTGGGCACTGATCAGCTGGGCCGCGACACGCTGGCCCGCATTCTGGCGGGCGGGCGTGTTTCCATAACTGTCGGCCTGACGGCCATGGTGCTGAGCTTGGGGCTTGGCACATTGGTGGGCGTTCTGGCGGGGTTTGTCCGCTGGCTTGACGGGCCGCTGATGCGGATCACAGACCTTTTTCTGTCGCTCCCGCTTCTGCCGCTGCTCCTTGTGATGGTGATGCTGTTCAGAGAAACGCTCTCAACGGCGTTCGGACCTGAGGCGGGGATTTTCCTTTTGGTCGTGGTGGCAATCGGGCTGACAAGCTGGATGGCCACCGCCCGTGTTGTCCGCGCCGAAGTGTTGGCCTTGAAAGAACGCGATTTCATCCTTGCTGCGCGGTCCATCGGCACGCGGCCCGCCGCACTGGTCACCCGTCATGTTTTGCCCAACGTGCTGTCCCCCATTCTTGTGTCGGCCAGCCTTGGCATTGCCAATGCCATCATCACCGAAAGCGCGCTGTCTTTTCTGGGTTTGGGCTTTCCGCCTGATTTTCCCACATGGGGGCGGCTTTTGGCCGATGCTCAGGTCTACATCGCCGACTTCCCAGAGCGGGTGATCTGGCCTGGGATAGCCATCTCTTTGACGGTGCTGAGCATCAATTACATGGGCGACGGATTGCGCGACGCGTTCGACCCAAGATCGCGGCGTAGCAGATAAGTCGCGAATTGGCATTGGGTCTTGTCGCAAAACCCGTTAATGTCTTCTACGGTCCTCGAACAGATCCAAGCAGGCAGGCACATCAATGCAGTACGAATACAAGGTTGTCCCCGCACCCGCGAAGCCTCGTAAAACGCCTAAAATCAAGGGGGCGGAGGCAAAATTCGCCTACGGGATCGAGGCTACGATGAACGAATATGCCGCCGATGGTTGGGAATATCAGCGCGCCGATATCCTGCCCAGCGAAGAACGCCGCGGGTTTCGGTCTACGCAGACCGTCTACCGCACCGTTCTGGTGTTCCGCCGCGCGATTGCCGTGCACGCCGTGGATCACGGGCACACCGAGGCGGCAGCCTATGCCGCAGCCCCACAACCCCAGCCTGAGGTGGCACCCGAAATGCAGCCGGAACCGCGGGCAGAGTACCACCCGGAACCCCAGCCGGAATACCACCCGGAACCCGCACCAGAACACCCACAGGAACACCCTCAGGAACCCACCTATGAAGAAGCGCGGGAGGCCGAGCGCCGCGCGCGTTTTTCCCTCGTGGGTCCTGCGCGGCGCGGCGAGGACAGCAGCGCCCCACCGCTCAGCGCGCCCCATGTACATGGCGACGACATGGGTGGGTCGGGCAACCGCGACTGACCCGTCCGCACAGGGTCTAGGCTTTTGAAAATAATCGTCGCACCTGACGATAATTTGCTCGGAAAACCCTTCAAATCGGTGCTGAGTGATCTAAACTCTGTGCTCCGACTCGGAACTGCGGTCGTCCGGGGGTCATTGAGGAGATGTTATGACAAAGTCAGATCCATTCGGTTTCGATATCTCTGTCGGTGCTTCCAAGAAGAAAAACCCCCGTGGTCGGCGGGGCATGTCAGGCGCGTCCGAGACGTCGAAACGGCTCTGTGAAAAAGAAGGCTGCAGTGAGCCAGGCCTTTATCGCGCGCCCAAAGCGCCGGATGTCCTGGATGACTTTTTTTGGTTCTGCAAAGACTGCGCGCGCGAATACAACGCCAAGTGGAACTTCTTCGACGGCACGACCGAGGCCGAGATGAACGCCCAGATGTCCAAGGACAAGGTGTGGGAACGCCAAACGCGCCCTATCACCGACCCGGAGGCCCGCGCCTGGGCAAGGCTTGGCATCGAAGACCCCCATCAGGTGCTGGGTGGCAACGCGACACAGAACCCCGGGCGGGGCGGCGGTTTCAAACGCAAATTGCCCCCGACAGAGCGCCGCGCCATGGAAATCCTCGAGGCTGAGGACAACTGGACCAAGCAGGAAATCCGCAAAGCCTACAAAGCCCTCATCAAAGTGCTGCACCCCGACATAAATGGCGGAGACCGCAGCCAGGAAGAGCAATTGCAACAGGTCGTCTGGGCCTGGGACCAGATCAAGGACAGCCGCAACTTCAAGTAAGACGTTTCTTGCCCCGGTTTTTCAGGGCCGGAGGTATTTTCAACAAGAAAGAAGCCGCTCAGACTGTGGCCGGCTTCTTTCTTGTTTCAAAAACCTCGGGGGGTATGGGGGGCTGGCCCCCCATGGGTTTGTGTCAAACCGACCCTGTGTATTCCCCACGCGCCGGGTACTCATTGGCAATCGCGAAGTCGAGCGCCGCCACTAACTCCGAGAAATGCGGGCGCACAAACGGCATCGTCTGGACCGACCCATAGTACAGCGTCTGCTGCGGGGTCACCATGAAAAGGCCTGGTTCGGAAAACAGCGCAGGCTCTTCGATGCCAATGGATGTCTTGCCGCGCGAGGTGGAGATGTAAAGCCCCCACTCCTTCGCCTTGAGCAGCGACAGGTCATAACCAAATCGCAGCTTGCTGGCCGAAATCTTCTCGGCCATCTGGCGCGTGCGGTCTTCACCATCGGAACTGACGGCGATTGTCGCCACGCCGCGCTCGGCAAAGTCATCCACGCGCTTTTCAAGCTCTGTGAGGTAATTGGCGCAGATCGGGCAGTGCAGGCCGCGATAGAAACAGATGACAGTGCCGCGCTCAGCGGTCTCTTGGCTCAGATCAAACACGCCGTGATCCAGCGTCGGCAGGCTCAGATCAGGGGTTTTCTGACGGGGAATCAACATGGGGGATGTCCTTCTTCAATGGTTGACTGCCCTTGCGATATCAGAATAATGGATCATGAAATTCCTAAATACATGATCAAAATTACTAAATGACTCGTCTTGACCGCCTGTCCGCCCTGATGGCCCGCTTTGACCTGAGCGTCGCGCATTGCCCGCCCGCCCATGCGAATTTTTGCATTTTAGGGCCCGAAGGCACCCCGTCCTGCCTGTGCATGACGGCGAAATCCGTTCATGTACAAAATGCCCTCGCCCATGCCCGGGTCAGTTGGGGCGGGGCCGACAATCCGCTTCTGACCGCGTTGCCGGGCGAAATTCGCCATGACCTGTCCGAGGACGCCGAAATGCAGGTCATCGCCCGGCTTTTCGTCTCGGAAATGCAGGCCGCGCGCTGTGGTGTGGCCTCAGTGCTCAACCGTTTGGGCGAGGTGCTGATCGTGCGGCTGATGCGCGCGCAGATCGAACAAGGCGGCGTGCGTGTGGGCATTCTGGCAGCGCTATCTGATCCCCGCCTCAGCCGCGCCGTTGTGGCCATTCATGACCGCCCCGGGCACCCTTGGCGACTGGATGAGCTGGCACAGGAGGCGGGCCTTTCGACCAGCCGGTTTTCTCATCTCTTCCGCACGCGCGTGGGGCAAACGCCGCTCAGCTACTTGCGCCATTGGCGGCTTGTTCTGGCCAAACAGGACATTGAGCGCGGCGACCGGATCGCGCGGGTTGCCGCGCGTTACGCCTACGGATCGGCGGAGGCTTTGTCTCGCGCATTTTCGGCTCATTTCGGGCAGGCTCCGAGGTCTGTTCGCGACGGGATGATTGCGGCCAGTCCAGACTAGACCAGTCTTCCTGAATTTCTGGCCCTACCCCTTGCCCTTCTTCGCGTTATGTTGCACGTGATGGAGCAAGACAGCCCACCCGAATTTGAAGGACCCGGCCCATGGCGGATGGAATGACCGACACGAGCATTAAACCCACGGAAGAAATCTCTGTTCGGGACGTATTCGGGATCGACACGGACATGACCGTGAAGGGCTTTGCCGAG
>JBCCAJ010000232.1:0-5041 GCA_039814845.1 Pseudomonadota bacterium
ATCTGCGGGCTGGCGTTGAACGCCTCTGTCTGGCTGTCCAGCGTGCGGTTCAGCAGGATCCAACCGGGAAACCCGGACAGGGGGAGGACGGGCTGAAACATCAGTGCAACCCGTGCGCCTCACCATGGGCAAACAGACGATCTTCCCGCGGCAGCAGCGTGCGCAGTGCCTTCAGAGACTGATAGTAGTTATCCGCCAGAACCGCCTCACTCGCCCGGGTTAGATTGGCCCGACTGTCGGCATCAGTGAAGACCTGGCTCAGCTCCTCGATCCGGCGCAGCAGCTGAAACTTGGCATCATCCGCACAGTGATCACCGGTCAGCACCAGCTGCGTGGCATAACACGCCCGACGCACCGGCGTATTGGCCGTCTCCGGATGAATCGCATCACGCAAGCGCAGGATATTGGCATTGGGTGACAGGATCGTCAGCCGCGACCTGCGATCCCCGTTTTCAACCACGGCCTGGTTGATCAGGACCCGCTCTTTCGGGCCGAGTTTCAGAATAAGTCCACTCATGACGCACGTGCCTTCTTTTGTGGGTCCGTCTGCTGCAGGCTTGCCTCGGACAAGCCGCGCATGACGGAGATGTTGATCTCAAGAAGAGGCACGACAGAGGCCTCCGATTTCAGAACTTTCGAAGTGTGTGTCCGCGTGAACTCCGCCAGCGACAGGATGCCGGCGCGCAGCTCATCGGGCAGGCCATTGCCGCTATCGGCCACGTCGGCCGCCAGCAACGTCCATAGCTGGTTGTTCTCATTGAGCGCCTGGGTCAGCTCGCCAAATTGGCCAGTGACTTGCACATGCGCTTTGGATTTCGTGCTGGCCGCATTGCGTTTGACATTGGCAAGCTCTTTGGCAACGGATTTGAGCCGACTGGTGACACGGGCAAAAGCCTCGTACTCGACGCCTCGTGGCGTACGGACGGATCTGGTACCGGAGCCGTACGCGGTCTGTGCTAATTGCGTGGCGTTCACGGCGCGTCCTTTCTGGATTGGAATGGGGTCTTCGGGGTCGTCTTCAGGGGGATCCGGGGCGTATCAGCGCGCGCCCCGGATCAGTGTTCAAGCTGCTCGGATTAACGGAACAGAGACAGGATCGTCTGCGGCGCCTGGTTGGCAATCGAGAGCGACTGCACAGCCAGCTGCTGCTGCACCTGCAGGGCCTGAAGACGGGCAGAAGCCTCTTCCAGGTTGGCATCCACAAGCGTGCCGATACCGGAGGTCAGGCTGTCCGTCAGGTTGGAGATGAAGGACGTCTGCGTCTCAATCCGGCCCTGGTCGGAACCGAAGGACGACGCCGCCCCAATCGCCTGATCAATCAGCGTATCAATCGCCGTCAAAGCGCTTGTCGAACCCGCATCCGTGGTCACGTCAATGCTCTGCACCGCGCTCAGACCACCAGACCCACCGACAGACCCCGGCGTACCAGCGGTCTGTGCCCGCAGATAGATGTTCAGATCGCCGTTTGTCGTGCCCGTGTTGCCATTGGTGATGGTAAACTGACCCGCATTGGCACCCGTGCCCTGCACCACGCTCAGCGCATTGGCAGAGTCAGTCGCAGCGCCAAAGAACGCGTTGATCTGAGAGGACAGGTTGCTCGCCACATCTTCAGCCGAGTCGCTGGCAGACGCCACATACTCAAATGTCCGCTGTGCAGCCGCCGTACCACCGCCGGCAACGTTCACTTCAACGTTGTCGATGATGATCTGGTAGCTGTTGCCAGCCGCCACAGTCCCAACGGTGAACGTATCGCTGCTGTTATTGGCGATCGTGTCGGTGTTGTTGGTGCCAGGGTTGAAGGCCACGTCGTTGTGGACGGTGTTCGCAGCAGAGCCCTGGAAGAGCAAACTTGCAGCCGCTGCATCGGCCAAGTCAGTAGCACCAAAACCCTGCGCCACGACCGAGCCTGTCACGGACAGGTTCTGACGATCAACAGAGATCGAGCTGCTGGTCACGTTGCCACTGTTGTCCCGGTCAAGCGACGACAGAACTGTCATCGCATCCGTGCTGGACCCATCAATCAGGTTCAGACCATTGAATTGCGCCGCACCCACGACAGAGCTGATCTGCGCTTCAAGCGCGTCAATGTCCTGCTGAATGGCACCGCGGTCCACGTTCTCTTCCTGCGCGGCCACGATGCGGCCTTTCATCTCGGTCAGAAGATCAGTCACCGTTTCAGAGGCCTGACGGGCCACAGCCACAGTGGACTGACCCAGACCAAGGCTTTCAGAGATCGCCTTGAAACCTTTGACGTCGGATTCCATGGTCTTGGAGATCGCCCAGATCGCCGAGTTATCCTTGGCGTTGCCGACCTTCTTGCCCGTGGAAATCATTTCCTGAGTGTCGGCCAGATTCATGTTGACCGATTTCAGGGTTTGCAGCGCGACCATCGCGCCGTTGTTTGTCAGAATGCTAGACATCGCATTTTCCTTTTTGGTGGCGCTTTTGCGCCCGTTAAAACCCGCCCCACGCAAGGGCGATATCGAAACTGTCGTTCTGACGATTGCGGTCAGGGGATAGTCCAACCGCGCCACCCTGCTCGAGTGCTGCGGGCAACATGTCTCTGAAGGTGCTAATGCAATGCTAAATTCGCGCTGTGTTTTGCTCGAGATTTATTCCGGTTTTGCAGCGGTTTTGTGCTGAGTTTTTGGCGGATTTTAATCAAACATCAGCGGACCTGCGCAAACGTGCCTGCCTGCATTTTTCCATGCTCAGTTTCATGTTTTGATGTTCAGGTAATTGGTCTTTGGACCCACTCAGTGATCGCTTGCACATCCTAGGACGGACACCGCGCGTAGAAATGCCATGCCTCCGGCCGGGGTATTTTTGACCCGAAAGAAACGAAGGGATTTCCACTTCTTTTGGGCCGAAATTCTCCGGAAGACACGTCAAAGTCGCAGGCTGCGACGTTGGGGGCAGCACCCCCAGGGCTCAGCGACACAGCCAGGATTAAGCGCAGAAGCCTCTGAAAAACGTCTTGTCTATGCGCGCTTTTCCACATGGCGCACAACCTCACCTTCAATGGTCTGGCGGTTGCCGCTTTGATCATACGTATCAAAGGAATGCCGCAGGCTTTGCATCAAAGCCATGCGTTCAGACACACGCCGGATGCCATCCAGCGCTCCGTTCAACAGCACCTGATTGCGCTCCGCTTTATCCTTAAGACCGGACAGTTTGTTGTCTTCGGTCGCGCCCAGCGCATTCAACCGCGCGATCAGGTCCGATTTTTCTTCCATCAGCGGCGCAATCGCGTCCAGATCTCCGGTCAGCAGCGCGGCTTTTTCACGCTCCAGACAGGCATCCAGGGCCATGAAAATATCGCTGGCGGTCATGGTTTGAATATCAACTGTGTCATTCGGCATCTCTTTGAGCCTCCATCATTGCGTTGAAAAAATGCTCTGCCAGACCGATCCCACCGGCTTGCACCATGTGCTGGGCAAGGGCATCGCGTTGAAAAGATGCAAACTGGTCTTCCCCCGCGCTGCCGGAAAAACTGTTGGTCTGCATCCCGAACCCTGCGGATTTAAGCATCTCTGACAAAAAGGATGCCTCCAACCTCTGGGACGCCTCTCTTGCCTGCTCAACCGCTGCCTCAGGCGCGGCAAAACCGCGGCGAGTGTCTGAAATCGCTTGGATATTCGTGGGCGTAAGTGTTGGATTTTCGTTGAGAATCATACTGGCTCAATCACTCCAATTGTAAGCATTTCAGGGGGATCAAACGCCAAACTGGTAAAGATACAGTAATCCATTTCCACCAATTTGCAGGCGACGCGACACAATGCGCGGACTATGCCCGGAGGTGGCTTATGCAGAATGTATTTCAGGTGGATCCTGCCCTGATGGGTCCTGCGCCCGGTATGGGCAGCGTGTCCCAGCGGGGCAAGGGCCCAGCAACACCCCCATCGGATGCCGACCCGCGTATCAGTGGCCATGCGGTGATCAAACATGAACGAAACCAGTCTGGCCTTGGCTCTGATGGCCTCGGCGGCGACCATATTTCCGAATTCCACTTCGTATTCGACAACCTTCGACAGGCCAACGCGGCCAAGATCCCGGCAGAGCCCGGTCAACCCCTCGAAACGGACATGCCCATCGACGCCCTTCTGGTGCTGGAGACGGTGTTTCTCGCACTCGACGATGATCAGATCGACATGGGGGCCATTCTTGGCCCGAACCCGACGCTGAACCAACAGGCGCAAACGCTTCTCTCGGGGCTGACTGAGCGGTTGGGTGCAATGCAGCCGGGTGATCTGCGCGCTCAGGATATGATAGGCATGTTGAAAGACGTCATGGCCGCGTTCCCTCAGACACTTGGCACCATGGCCGCGCAATTGACGGCCCTAACGGCGCAATCGGGGCAGTCGGGGCTAACGGCACAGTCGGGGCTGACGGGGCAGAACGGACTGCAAATCGCGGCTCCGTCCGGGGTGCCTCCGATACCAAATCCCGCCACGGGCCGGAACGCAGGAAACCTCATGTCGTCAATTTCGGGACAATTGTCAGATAAGACCACCACGCCTTTGGCGGAAGGTGGCACCGAACTGACGATGCTGTCCCCCAATGGCCGCCTTAATGGCACCACGCCATTCGCATCCGACGCCACCACAAGCACGACGACACCTGCGGCGCAGCTTGGCAAACCGCCTATGGATGCGCGCCTGACGCAAGGCGACGCTACGCCACAAACGCAAACACCGCAGCAAAGCCAAAACCCGGCTCAACCACTGGCCACGACAATCACGCCCACCGGCGATGACATGCCACAACCGACGCCGCCCCTCACCCGCGATCTGGATCAGCGCCGCATCGTGGCCAGTGCCGATCTTGAAGACGCCCGGCGCGTCGCCGCGCAGGATCGCATGAATGATCTGCCTCGCGATGTGCTGCCTGCCCGCACCGGCCCGCACCTCATTGCGCCGACATTGCCCAATGCGGCCACCCCGGCTTTGCTCATGGATCCGGCTTTTGCAGCCCAGACAGGTCTGAACCATGACGCAGATGCAGCCAGTCTGGAGGCCATGAGCGACACCGCCGCGCGGGA
>JBCCAJ010000093.1:0-8402 GCA_039814845.1 Pseudomonadota bacterium
CCACACTCGATCTGGTGGAGGAGGTGGGCTATGGCTATGCCTATTCTTTCAAATATTCGACACGCCCGGGCACGCCTGCAGCCGAACGGGACCAAGTAGATGAGGACGTGAAATCCGAACGCCTGCAACGACTTCAGGCACAGATCACCCGACAGCAGCGAGAGATTCAGGATGCCATGGTCGGGCGCACGGTCAGAGTGCTGTTTGAAAAGCCCGGTCGGCTGGCCGGCCAGATGGTTGGTAAATCCGATTACCTGCACGCCGTGCATGTCGCGGATGCGCCCGTTCAGGCCGGTGATATTGCCCGGGTCGAGATTACCCAAAGCGCGGCCAATTCCCTGGCTGGACGCATCATCGCGGCCTGATTCGTCACCGCCTTTCGCGGGGCAGGGGATTCGGCTGTGGATGGAATTTCATCTGATCTGTGGATGAAATTAAAACTCAGATTGCCCTCTGGTTGTTATTTTTAAGGGGCCCACCCCAAGCTATAGGGCCTTCACAACGCACCGAAACTTGTTACACTCAAAGGATAAATTGCATCGCTAGGGGGTATCTGCCCGGTTCCTCCCCGCGGTGTGGGGGATCATATAAAGAGGATAGGGACTGTGCACAGTTATCTTGCGAAGTCTTTTCGCGGTGTCCTTGGCGGTATTGCTGCCGTCGCCTTGGGTACTGCACTGACGGCCACTGAGGCGTCCGCGCAAACGCAACGGACAATCATTGGCGAAAATTACACACCGACTGTTTGGGTTGACCCGGATGGGTGCGAACATTGGGTGATGGATGACGGTTGGGAAGGGTACATGACCCCCCATGTGAACCGTCAGGGCATTCCGGTCTGCCGCCGGGGCAATGTCTGTGGGGTGATGAATTCGGACCAGCTTTTTGCAACTGACAGCGCGCGCATCTCGTCCGCTGGCAAACAGCATCTGGCCGGCTTCTTCCAATCCGCAGGCGCCACGTCCTACATCATCACCGGTCACACGGACAGCCGTGCGTCCGATCAGTACAACCTTGATCTGTCCTACCGCCGTGCGACGGCCGTGGCCTCCATCGCTGCATCCAGCGGTGCGCGGATCGCGGATGTGCGGGGCTATGGCGAACGCCTGCCCAAGGCTTCCAACGCAACGGCTGCAGGGATGCAGAAGAACCGCCGCGTTGAAATCATATGCATTCGCTAAGGGGGACATCATGAAAGCGACGAAAATCACATTGCTGCTCGTGGCCGGCGTTGCCCTGTCTGCTTGCGGCAACAAGGTCGACAAAACCGTGGACCGGGGCATTGACGCCAAACATCTGAGCCAGCTTCAGGCCGGTATCTGGGTCGATCCCAACGGCTGTGACCACTGGATCATCGATGACGGTGCCGAAGGGTACCTGTCACAGCGGCTCGATCCCTATGGTAAGCCTGTCTGTTCTGGCACCGCACCGCCCAACACGGCGACCGGCGGGTTCAAGTCGGGCACGTTCATCACAGACCCGATCTGATCAGGTTTTGAACTGAAAACATGCCGCGGGGGGCGACCTCCGCGGCATTTTCGTTGCGATTAAGGCTGAATGCGCGGCGGGTCTTGCAGTTGCCTGCATCCCTTGGCAGGCTACCTGTAGGGACACGCGATTTCAGGAGATTTTCTTGGCCATAGAAGCCTTGCCGACACAGGATGACCCCGGGGCACTGCACGAAGAGGTCATTGAATTTCCCGACAATTTTCTGCTGATCGACCTTTGCGGGGAACATGATCGCAACCTGGCTGAGATTGAGCGTCAGCTAGGCGTGCAAATCATGCGCCGGGGGAATCAGCTGGCCATTATCGGTGAAAAAGACAGCACGGCGGCAACGGCGTCTGTTCTGACCTCACTTTATGAACGGCTGGAGGCAGGGCGCAGTGTTGAGGCCGCAGATGTTGATCGTGAATTGCGCATGGGCAGCCCGGAACCGGTGGATGACAGTTTCGCGGGTGACCAACTGGAAATGTTCCGCGGTGGATCAGTTGAAATCAAGACGCGCAAAAAGCTGGTGGAACCGCGAACAGACGCGCAAAAAGCCTATGTGCTGTCGCTCTTTAAAAACGAATTGGCCTTCGGGATTGGCCCGGCGGGGACGGGAAAAACCTATCTGGCCGTCGCGGCGGGCGTGTCGATGTTCATTGAAGGTAAAGTGGACCGGATCATCCTGTCGCGTCCGGCGGTGGAGGCAGGCGAAAAGCTGGGCTATCTGCCCGGCGATATGAAGGACAAGGTCGATCCTTATATGCAGCCTCTCTATGACGCGCTGAATGATTTCTTGCCCAGCAAACAGGTGGCAAAACTGCTTGAGGAAAAGCGCATTGAGATCGCGCCACTCGCCTTCATGCGCGGGCGGACGTTGGCGAACGCCTTTGTCGTATTGGACGAAGCGCAGAACGCCACCTCGATGCAGATGAAAATGTTCCTCACCCGTCTGGGGGAGGGCAGCCGCATGGTCATCACCGGCGATCGTAGTCAGGTCGATCTGCCGCGCGGGGTGACATCCGGGCTTCACGATGCGGAGCGGCTGTTGAAATCTATCCCCAAGATATCATTCAACTATTTCACGGCCAAAGATGTGGTGCGCCACCCGCTTGTCGCCGCGATCATTGAGGCCTACGACGCGGACGGCTGATGATCGTCGAGATTTCATTCGAAGACGACCGCTGGGCCGATGCCGGGTTCAAGACGCTGGCAGAGGCGGCGGCGAAAGCCGTGATCGCCCACCTGTTGCACACCGCTGCGTGGGAAATCAGCGTTCTGGCTTGTGACGATGTTCGCATATCGGAGCTGAATGAGGGTTTCCGCGAAAAGCCGGGGCCGACCAATGTACTTTCTTGGCCATCTGAGGAACGCGGTGCGACGGATCCTGGCGATGTGCCCATGTCGCCCGAAGACATAGAGCTTGGCGACATCGCCATTTCCTATGACACTTGCCTGTCCGAGGCCCAGGCCGCCGGTATGCCGTTGGCCCAACACGCCACGCATTTGATGGTTCACGCATGCTTACATCTGTTGGGCTATGATCATATCCGTGATGAAGATGCCACGCTGATGGAAGGCATCGAGATAGAAATACTTGGCAAACTGGGCATTCCTAACCCATATTAGGTTTTCCCTGCTTTTTGGATGAGGACAATGGGCGACACAACTGACGGATCTTCTACCGCAGCGCGGAGCGCGCAGGCGGATAGTCAGGAAGACAGCGCGAAATCACGGCCGGACCAACCTGGGTTTTTCCGCAAGATGATCGGTGCATTCACACTCAACGAAACCCCAACACCGAATGATACGGTCGACACGTCGGAACCCCAGGCCGTGGGCATGCTCAACTTGCGCACCCTGACGGTGGAGGACGTGGCGATCCCGCGATCTGATATCGTGTCCGTGCCAATTGAAAGCACGAAAGATGAGCTGGTCACCACTTTCCGAGAAAGCGGGCTCACCCGTTTGCCGGTTTACGACGGCACACTGGATACGCCCATGGGGTTTGCCCATCTCAAGGATTTCGCGCTAAAGCACGGGTTCAACGGCAATGGCGGTCGATTTTCCTTGAAGAAACTGCTGCGGCCGCTCGTTTACGTGCCCGCGTCCATGCCCATCGGGGTGCTGCTGCAGAAGATGCAGAACGAACGCCGCCACATGGCGCTGGTCATCGACGAATATGGTGGTGTGGACGGGCTGGTCACGATTGAGGACCTGATCGAACAGGTTGTGGGTGAAATTGCAGATGAGCATGATGCTGATGATGATACCTACTTTTTTGTGGAAAAGTCGGGCGCGTATGTCGCATTAGCGAAAACCCCACTTAAAGATTTTGAGAACGAGATTGGACTTTCTCTGACCTCTGAGGAGGAGATAGATGAGGAAGAAATCGACACTCTGGGCGGGTTGCTTTTCATGCTTCTGGGCCGGGTCCCGGTGCGGGGGGAGATGGTGGAACATCCAGGAGGCACGGTGTTCGAAGTGATTGATGCCGATCCTCGACGGATCAAGCGGCTGCGCGTGCGGCTGCCCGGTCAAACTAAGAAGGATGCCTGACGCGTGATGCAGGCGGGGCTTGAGGCGGTGCTCTCTGGTCGAGGGTGGGCTCAGGCTTTGATCTGTGGCGCGATCGGCGGTGTCGCGGCGCTGGGGCAGGCCCCGTTTGATCTGTGGCCAATGACGATCATCGCGCTGGGTTTGCTCTTCACGCTGCTGAGAAACGCCAACAGTGCCAAACATGCGTTCGGCCTCGGCTGGGCGGCAGGCGCTGGATACTTCGCTGTAGCTTTGATGTGGCTGGTGGAGCCCTTCCTTGTCGATGTTGCCCGTCACGGCTGGCTTGCCCCCATCGCGCTGTCTGCGGCCTGCGCTGGCTTTGGGTTCTACTGGGGGATCACGGGCTGGCTTACATATCTGTGCCGCGGCCAAGCCATTGCATTCATTGCCGCTTTCACCCTGACGGAGGTGGCCCGTGGATATGTGTTCACCGGGTTTTCCTGGGCGCAGGTCGGGCATGTTCTGATCGACACCCCTCTGCTCCATTGGGCTTCCAAGGGCGGCCCCATCGTTCTGACCGCCCTGGTCGTCCTGGGCGGGGTGGGGGTGACGTTTCTTATCCAACGTCACTGGCTGCGCGGCATCCTCTGTCTTGCGGCGATCCCTGTCCTTTATGGTGCAGCCGTCGCCGCCGTCCCGACCATACCTGTTCCCGACGACGCCCCTTTTGTCCGTCTTGTCCATCCAAGTGAGCCGCAAAACGAACGTTGGGACCCCGAGAAAATTCCCGCCAATTTTGAACGCAAGCTTGAGTACACCGCCGGGGATGACGACGCAAAGCCCGACCTTGTCGTTTGGCCCGAAACGTCCGTCCCTACTCTTTTGTCGCGCGCCGATCCTTGGTTTGCCGCGATGACGGAGGCGTCGGACGGCGCGCCCGTTGTGGCGGGGCTTCAGCGGTTTGATGGTGAGGATTATTTCAATTCTCTCATACGGTTGGATGGTGACGCTCAGGTGGATGCTGTTTATGACAAACACCACCTTGTCCCCTTCGGAGAGTTCATGCCGTTTGGGGATATGCTGGCCAGGATCGGCATTTTCGGCCTGGCGGACACGACCGGTGGCGGCTTCGCGCCCGGCGCGGGACCACAGTTGATTGATTTCGGCCCGATGGGTCAGGCTTTGCCCATTATCTGTTATGAGGGTGTGTTTCCACGAAACGTCCGCATCCCCGGCTCGCGACCCGATTTCATCCTCCTGATCACCAATGACGCGTGGTTTGGTGAATTCTCTGGCCCGTATCAACACCTTGCACAGGCGCGTCTGCGCAGCGCCGAACAAGGGTTACCTATGATCCGCGTGGCCAATACGGGCGTGACGGCCATGATCGACGCCACCGGTCGTTTGACACACCAGATGGGTTTGGGGGAAGCCGGATGGATCGACGCGCCCCTGCCGCCCGCGCGGCCCGCGACGCTTTATGCGCGCATCGGTGACGCCCCGTTCATTGCTATTTTTCTTGTATTGTTGGCACTCTCTGGCTTCATCGCGCGCAGGCGCACCAGTTAAGGATTGACGCCACGCGGGCGCGGGCCTAAGCACGCGTGACCGCCGCAACGGCTTCCTGACGTGGTGGAATTTTTATCCAATGGAGCACTTCCCATGTCTCGTCAGAACTACACTTTCACCTCTGAATCCGTGTCAGAGGGCCACCCCGATAAGGTTTGCGATCGCATTTCCGATGCCGTGCTTGATGCCTTCCTTGCCGAAGACGCGCTGGCCCGTGTCGCAGCCGAAACCTTTGCCACCACCAACCGCGTTGTGATCGGGGGCGAAGTGGGCCTGACGGATCAGGACAAGCTGCGCGATTACATGGGCCGCATTGATCAGATCGCCCGCGATTGCATCAAGGATATCGGCTACGAGCAGGATAAATTCCACTGGCAGACTTGCGAAGTGACGAACCTTCTGCACGAACAATCCGCCCATATCGCCCAGGGTGTGACGGGGGAAGGGGATCGTGATGAAGGCGCGGGCGACCAGGGGATCATGTTCGGTTATGCCACGACGGAAACCGACGCGCTGATGCCTGCACCCATTCAGTATTCCCACGCAATCCTGCGCCGACTGGCGGAGGTGCGTAAGTCGGGGCAGGAGCCAGCGCTAGGTCCAGATGCGAAATCGCAGCTGTCGGTGATGTATGAAAACGGAGTGCCGATGGGGGTGTCTTCGGTTGTTTTGTCGACACAGCATTTGGATGCCGCGCTGACAAGCGATGACATCCGCGCGATTGTCGAGCCCTACATTACCGAAGAGCTGCCCGATGGCTGGTTGACGGACGCCACGGAATGGCACGTGAACCCGACGGGCAAATTTGTGATCGGTGGGCCTGATGGTGATGCGGGGCTCACTGGCCGCAAGATCATCGTGGACACTTATGGCGGGGCCGCACCCCACGGTGGCGGGGCATTCTCCGGCAAGGACCCGACGAAGGTGGACCGCTCTGCTGCTTACGCTGCGCGCTATCTTGCGAAAAACGTGGTTGCGGCTGGCATGGCCGAACGCTGCACCATTCAGCTGTCCTATGCGATCGGCGTAGCAAAGCCGCTGTCGATTTATGCTGATACCCACGGCACCGGAGAGGTGGCCCCGGCGGAGATCGAAAAGGCCGTTGCGGCCTCTATGGATCTTACCCCGCGCGGTATTCGCGAGCATCTTGAGCTCAACAAACCGATCTATCAGCGCACTGCGGCGTACGGCCATTTCGGGCGTGAGCCGGAATCCGATGGCGGGTTTTCCTGGGAGAAAACGGATCTGGTCGAGGCTTTGAAGAAGTCAATCTGATATCGGGCTTTTAACATAAATTGAGGGTTTCTGTGGATAACTTTGGTCTTGAGATCGCATTTCGGTGGGTATCATGACGCGAAAAACCACAGGGCCCTCGCATCCTTCGGGTGCGCCGTGGCGCAACTTCTATGGCCGCACCAAGGGCAAAACCCTTCGCAAATCGCAGGAAACCTACCTGGATGAGGACCTTGCCGCGCTGTCGCCGGGGCGGGTTGACTGGGACTTAAACCCCGACCGCATCCCGCTTGATCCGGAGGCGCTTTTTCCGGGGCGCGATGTGTGGTTGGAAATTGGCTTTGGCGGCGGTGAGCACATGGTACATCAGGCGTCGCTGTCGCCCGACATCGGTATGATCGGGTGTGAACCTTACGTCAATGGCGTGGCGATGCTGTTGGGCAAAATCCGCGAGGCCGGGTGCCAAAACATCCGCATTCACCCCGGTGATGTGCGGGACATGTTCGATGTCTTGCCGGACGCGTCGATCAGCAAAGCTTTTCTGCTTTACCCCGATCCGTGGCCGAAAAAGCGCCACCACCGGCGTCGGTTTGTGACGGCAGAACATCTGGAACCTTTGGCGCGCGTTCTGAAGCCCGGCGCCGAGTTTCGCATGGCCACCGACATCCCTGATTACGTCCGCCAAGCGCTGCAAGAGGTGCCGCGGCACGGGTTTGAATGGCAAGCTGCGCGGCCCGCTCATTGGCGCGACGCCTGGCCAGATTGGACGCGCACGCGCTATGAGGCGAAAGCTTTGCGCGAAGGCCGCGTGCCGCATTACCTGACGTTTTTGAAGCTTTAGAGGCGGTCGCCCAGTCTTTCCAACATGCCAAGGCAAGCGGAAAGCTGTTCGATCTCCAGATACTCATCGGCTTTATGGGCCTGTTCGATGGACCCCGGCCCACAGATCGCCACAGCCATGCCCGCCTGTTGGAAAAGCCCGGCCTCTGTCCCGAAAGCCACGAGGTCGGTGCCATTAGCGCCTGTCAGGTCCATCACCAGATCGCGGGCGGCGTTCTTTGCCATGGGCATGAGGCCTTCGACCTCGGCCAGTATTTCAGTGGTGATAGAGGCGTCAGGATCAATGGCGCGCATCGCGGGTAGCAATTCGTTCTGACAAAGCTCTTCCAGCGCGTCTTTCACATAGACAGCGTCGGACGGCTGCACCGGGCGCATGTCCCATGCGACGGAGGCACGATCCGGGATCACATTATGGGCCACGCCGCCGATCAGCTGTCCGGTGTTGAGCGTGGTGTAGGGGGGCACGAAGTCGGAACCATCCGGAGTGCGGGCGCGCAGTTCTTCTTTCAGGGCGATGATCTTGGCCACGAATTGGGCCGCAAATTCCACAGCGTTCACGCCCAAATCAGGGGCAGAACCGTGGCCTGCTAGCCCTGTGAAATGAGTGGTGTATTCGTAGCAGCCTTTATGTCCGTCGATGACGCGCATGGAGGTGGGTTCGCCCACGATGGCCAGCGAAGGCGCGATGCCGATTTTGGCGAGGCTGCCCACCAATGCGTCCGCCCCGAAACAGCCTGTCTCTTCGTCATAGGTATAGGCGAAATGGACGGGGC
>JBCCAJ010000211.1:0-5422 GCA_039814845.1 Pseudomonadota bacterium
GCCTTGCGTGCCGATGTAGATCCACGACCCGGCGGTCATCTGGCCGTACATCATCAGCCCCTTACGGTCGAGCTCATGGAAGTGATCCCAATTGGCCCAATGCGGCACGATGTTGGAATTGGCGATCAGTACGCGGGGGGCATCAGCGTGCGTGCGCACAATGGCCACAGGCTTACCCGATTGCACCAGAAGCGTCTCATCCGCCTCAAGATCCTTCAGCCCGGCAACGATCCGGTCAAAATCCTCCCAAGTGCGCGCGGCGCGACCGATGCCGCCATAGACGACCAACTCGTGGGGGTTCTCGGCCACGTCCGGGTGCAGGTTGTTCATCAGCATCCGCATGGCGGCCTCGGCTTGCCAGGTTTTAGCGGTGACCTCCGGACCGGTCGGAGGAAAGACATCTCGTATGTTGTGGCGGGGATCGGTCATTGGGGTTTCCTCAGGGAGAGTGACAGGGTGTCCAGTGTCTTGAGAATACGGGCGAGCGTTTCGCGCAGACGTTCGGCCTTCACAGCATCGTAGGCAAAGGGTGGCGCCTCGGATGCCAGATGCGTGGATTGCGCCAGCTCCATCTGAATCGCATGCACACCGGCACCGGGACGGCCATAACAGCGTGTCGTCCAGCCGCCTTTGAATCGGCCGTTGAGGACAGTGCTATAGCAAGGGTTCGACCGGCAAATCCGTTCCACCGCCTCCGACAGCATCTTGCCGCAGCTTTTACCATCATAGGTGCCGATGTTGAGGTCGGGCAACGTGCCATCAAAAAGATGCGGAACGGTCGAGCGGATGGAGTGGCAATCATAAAGAACCGCCACGCCGTGCAACGATTTGATCCGCGCGATCTCTTCCGCCAGCGCGTCATGGTAAGGTGTGTGAAACGCCAAACGGCGCGCGCCAATCTGGCCTTCGGAAGGCTCCACCTTCCAGAGCGCCTTGCCATCAAAATCGGTCAAAGGCACCAGCCCGGTTGTGTTCTGTCCGGGATAAAGGCTTTTGCCCGACGGGTCGCGATTGGCGTCAATCACATAGCGATGAAACGTCGCCCGCACGGTCGTGGCGTCCGGCAAAAGCCCATCATAGAGCGTGTGGACATGCCAATCCGTATCCCGCAATTCGCGCGCGTGGGGCTGCAGATTGTCCCAAGTATCTGAGGGAAGATACGTGCCGGTGTGCGGCAAGCCCAGGATCACCGGGCTGTCACCGCGGCTGACGTCAACCGGGGTCATGGCCGCATCTCCACCCCTGCTGCGCGCGATATGGCACCGCTGCGCACAAGGTCAGTTGCTGCGTCGATATCGCGTGCCATAAATCGGTCCTCGGTCAAAGCAGGTACTTTGGCCCGCAAGACCCCAAGAAGCGCCAGCAAAGCTGCACTGGTCTGCAATGGTGCGCGAAATTCCACGCCCTGCGCTGCGCAAAGCGCCTCAACTGCCAAAATCACCGACAGATTGTCATTCATCCGCTCCAGCCGCCGCGCGGCGTGGGCAGCCATTGACACGTGATCTTCCTGATTGGCCGAAGTCGGCGTGCTGTCGGTGGAGCACGGGTTCGCCAAATGCTTGTTCTCGCTCATCAATGCAGCGGTCGTCACTTCTGCGATCATCAGGCCCGAATTCAGCCCCGGTTCCGGGGTCAAAAATGGGGGCAGATCAAAGCTGAGCGTGGGATCGACCATCAGCGCGACCCGGCGTTGCGCAATCGCGCCCACTTCGGAAATGGCCATGGCGATCTGATCGGCAGCAAAGGCGACGGGTTCGGCGTGGAAGTTGCCACCTGACACGATCTGTCCGCTCTGGGTCAAAACCAGCGGGTTGTCGGAGACCGCATTGGCCTCCACCTCCAAGGTTTGCCCGGCAAATCGCAAAAGGTCCAGCGCGGCCCCCGTCACCTGCGGCTGGCAGCGGATGCAGTAAGGGTCCTGCACGCGGGTGTCGCCTTCGCGGTGGCTTTCGCGGATCTCAGACCCCGCCATCACATCGCGCATCGCACCTGCCACGTCGATCTGCCCGGCATGACCGCGCAGGGCGTGAATGTCCGCGTGCAGCGGCGCGGTGGACCCCATGATGGCGTCTGTGGACAGGCATGAAATGGCAACAGCAGTTTCCACATGGGCACGCGCGGTGAAGTACCCGGCCAGCGCGCAGGCCGTCGAAAATTGTGTGCCATTAATAAGGCCAAGCCCTTCCTTCGGGCCGAGGGTCACAGGGGCAAGACCGGCGCGGTTGAGTGCATCCCGGGAGGGCAATGTTTCGCCCTCAAAGATGGCCTCCCCTTCGCCGATCAAGGTCGCCGCCATATGGGCGAGCGGGGCCAGATCACCGGATGCACCGACAGACCCCTGATCCGGCACCACAGGCGTGACGCCCATCGCAAGCAGGTCCTGCAAAAGTGCAATCGTTTCCCATCGCAAGCCAGACGCCCCGCGCCCCACAGAGATGAGCTTCAGCACCATCATCAGCCGCGTGGTGGAGACATCAAGCGTCGCACCCACCCCGCAGCAATGGCTGAGGATCAAGTTGCGCTGGAGCGCCTCTGTGTCCTGTGCCTCAATCCGCACGGAGGCCAGTTTGCCAAAGCCCGTGTTGACACCGTAAACCGGCACATCCCCCGCCGCAGCCTGGGCCACCAGCGCGGCAGAAGCCTCAATCTGAGGCCGCACATCAGCAGCAAGATGGGCGGCAAGGCTTTTGCGCCAGATCTCTTCCAATTGGGCCAGTGTGACCTGTCCCGGCGACAACCCCATCATGTGAACTCCCCCGCAAACATGCGCTTCCAAAGCGGATTGAAGCCGATGCGGTAGGTCAATTCCGCCTCCTGCTCCACGTCCCAGATCGCCAGATCGGCGCGCAGACCCGCGCGAATGTCACCGCGATCCCGCAGCCCTAGGGCCGAGGCTGCATGCTGCGTTACCCCGGCCAGACATTCGACCGGCGTCATCCGAAAGAGCGTCGCCCCCATGTTCATCGTCAGCAGCATGGACGTCATCGGCGACGACCCTGGATTGCAATCCGTGGCAAGCGCCATGGGCACACCGTGCTTGCGAAACGCCGCAACCGGCGGCATCTGCGTCTCGCGTAACGTGTAGAACGCACCCGGCAACAGAACGGCCACGGTGCCTGAGGCCGCCATTGCCCGCGCATCCGCCTCGGTGGCATATTCCACATGATCGGCAGAGAGCGCGCCAAACTCTGCCGCCATCGCGGTGCCGCCTTGATGGGACAGCTGCTCTGCATGAAGCTTCACCGGCAAGCCAAGCGCGGCGGCCGCTTCAAAAACCCGCCGGATCTGAGGCGCAGAAAAGGCGATGCCTTCACAAAACCCGTCCACCGCATCCACCAAACCCTCTGCATGGGCCGCACGCAGGGTGGGTAGGCAGATTTCATCAAGATAGGCCTCTGCATCCCCCCCTGCAGGCACCGCATGGGCACCGAGAAAACTGGTCACCACCTCAATCGGGCGCACCTGCGCAATCCGCCGCGCGGCGCGCAGCATCCGCAACTCTGTGTCGTGATCCAGCCCGTAGCCGGATTTCACCTCAAGCGTCGTCACACCTTCCGCGATCAGCGCGTCTACACGTGGCAGTGCCCCGGCCAGCAGCGCGTCCTCAGATGCCGCGCGCGTCGCCGCCACGGTGGAAACAATCCCGCCGCCTGCGCGGGCCACGTCCTGATAGCTTGCACCTTCCAGCCGCATTTCAAATTCTCGCGCGCGGTGGCCGCCATGAACGATATGCGTGTGGCAGTCGACAAGGCCAGGCGTGACCACCCGTCCTTCAAGGTCAACGCGCGGATCGCCCCGGTACGCCTCAGGCAGATCAACCTCATCCCCGACCCACGCGATCCCCCCATCGCGCACCACAATCGCGGCGATCTGAGATTTGATTTTGGCGCGGGCGAGAAGCATGAATCACCTTGTAAAATCTGCGTCTAATTTTTATATGTACATACATATTATCGTCAATGGGGTGACCATGACAAAGATCCACGCGACCCGCGCGCTAACGGCGGAGGGCTGGCAAACCGATGTGTTGGTCACGATTGGCACCGACGGCCGGATCGAAACCGTGACCTCATCCGCCCCATTTGCGGATGCGCACAAGGTGGCGACCCTCCTGCCGGCCCCCGTGAACGCCCACAGCCACGCATTCCAACGCGCGATGGCAGGCCTGACCGAACAGCGCGGGCCCGACCCGACAGACAGTTTCTGGACTTGGCGCAAGCTGATGTTTGCGTTTCTTGACCGTCTGACGCCCGAGCATATCGAGGCGATCACAGGTTTCGTCCAGATGGAAATGCTGGAGGCAGGCTACGCCACCAATGTGGAATTTCACTACATTCACCACCAGCCCGGCGGTGTGCCCTATGACACTCTGGCGGAACTGTCCCAGCGTGTGGCCCGGGCGGCGTCGACGACGGGGATCGGGCTTACGCTATTGCCAGTGCACTACCAGTATGGCGGGTTGGACAAGCGCGCGCTAAACGCTGGGCAGATCCGCTTTGGCACGGATTTGGATCAGTTCACCGCACTGTTTGAAGGGGCATCTCTGGCGGTCGCACAATTGCCCCCTGATTGCCACATGGGCGTGGCCCCGCACAGCCTGCGGGCTGTCAGCGCAGACGCCCTGCCCCATCTGGCCGCCGTCACCGACGGGCCGCTGCACATGCATCTGGCAGAACAGACGGCCGAGGTGGAGGAAGTGCACGCCGCGCTCGGCCAACGCCCCGTTGAGTGGGTGCTGGACAACATGGCCCCCGATGCGCGCATGACCTTCATCCACTGCACGCAGATGCAGACCCATGAAACGGAAGGACTGGCGCGGTCGGGTGCGGTGGCGGGGCTCTGTCCGATCACGGAATCGAACCTCGGCGACGGGATTTTCGACGCGGTGCTCTGGTTTGAAAACGCAGGCAAAACCTCCATCGGATCGGATTCCAACATTCGCATTTCGCTGGCCGAAGAGCTGCGCACGCTGGAGTATTCCCAACGCCTGCGCGACCGCAGCCGCGCCGCCCTTGCCATGCCCGAACACTCCACCGGTCGTCGGCTCTTTGAAGCTGTGCTTAGCGGCGGGGCGCTGTCGGCCGGGCGCCACACCGGGATGATTGCACCTGGGTATCTGGCCGATCTAATGGCTCTGAGCGGTGATCATGTCGATCTGGATGGGGTGCACGGGGACACCCTGCTCGACACCTACATTTTCGCAGGCGATGACCAGATGGTGCGCGACGTCTGGTCCGCCGGGCGGCACATGGTGCAAGACGGGCAGCACGTGAAGCGCGACCAACTCACCCGCGCCTACGCGGCCGCCCTGCGCGATCTGAGGGCCGCCCTATGATGCGCGAAAAATCCAATTCCTGGCTCGCCGTGCAACAGGCTGTCCGACGCCGCATTCAGGCCCGTGAATGGAAACCGGGTGACTTGA
>JBCCAJ010000016.1:0-14657 GCA_039814845.1 Pseudomonadota bacterium
GTTTCAACCCGCCGCCTGCTGCTCTTTCTCCTGCAACTGCGCCAACCCCTTGTAAAGCGCCGCGATAATCTGCGCCTCCGTGATACAAAATCGCGCCGAGGGGGAGATATCCACCGTCCCATCCGCCCCAATCGGCGTATGCTCCCCGCCGGTCCCGCGCACAGAAAGCCCAAGTGGGCGGCAGATCTCTTTGGCTTTCTTATCCGTCCCATCCGCCGTCAAGTTCGGCAAAGGAATATGCACCGACGCCCGCATCCCGGTGCCAAGGTTGGTCGGGCAGGACGTCACAACGCCGTAATCGTCAGATTGCGCAAAATTCAGTCCTTCGATGCCGGAAACCTTATCCAACGCCGTCTTCAACCGGTCAAACACGTCGTTCAGGACCGTCCCCCGCTGCATGCACATGATGCGCAGATGATCTTCCTCTCCCACCCAAATGATGAAGGACCGGTCCTCGGACACATAACACCCCCGCCCCATCGGCCAATGGGCGGCGATGCCCGCGGCGGTCAGGTAGGTGTCATCGCTCATGTCCTTGAACATGATGTGGTCATCGACCAGCGCCTGATAGGCCGCCTGATCAATATGCTTGGGGTTTCCAGGCGTCAGGGAATGGTAATCGCCGCCGTAATTGGGATCGGCCTTCAACACCTCAAACGCCTGCATCATCCGGTTTTCGAGGGTGACACGATCCTCTTCCGTCATCGCCCCGGGCAGCGGGAAATCCGCCAGATTGCGCCCCACCCGCACACGCATCGACAGCGCAGGCAAGCCCAGCTCCGCCAGATCCAGTTTCCCACTGGCGGGCAGCCCTTCAACGCCATCCAGTGACCATTCATTCACATGGCGCACGTCTTCCCCCACCTTGTGATAGCGCGCCAGAACCTTGGCAAAGAAGGGCCGGAAGTCATCGTAGTCGGCAGGCTGGCATGCGTAACACCCAACCTCGCTGTCCGGGTTCTCTACCCCCGAATTGACACAAGTCATCAACCGCGCCTGATCGGCCTCACTGAGGCTCACGAAATAGGCCGGATCAAAGGATTGCACCGCAATATTCTGGGGGTAATCCCCCTTCAGCGCCGCGATGCGGGTCAGAGTTTCGTCAAAGGGCATCTTCACGCTCCGCCAGGTAGTTTGCACAGTTGATCATATCCTCGACCAACTCATATTCCGGCAATCCAATCCGCCGCCAATTGGACACGTCAATCCGGTCGATCACCTCGGAGTGTTCCCCCGAAGACCCCCGCGCCTGACCGTTCCGCGCGCGGCACAGCTTGTCGATTTCCTCAAAGCCAATCGCCTCAATCAGCTTGGGCACAAGAATATGCACCGACCCGCGCATGCCCGTGCCGATGTTCGACGGACAGCACGTTACCGCGCCAAACTTGGGATGCATCATGAACACGTCCTCTTGCCCGGTAATCTCACGCACACCGCTCTCAATCGTGGCGGCTGCCCGGCTCAGACGGCTGAACACACCTTTGACATCGCCGCCCTTCTCCATCGAAATGATGCGCAGGTGGTCGCCTTCATTCACCCAGTTCACAAACTGCGTATCGCGGCTCAGATACACTCCGCGCCCATGGGGCCAGTGTTCATGATAGCCACTGGCCGCCTGCATCCGGTCGCCGCCGCGAAACAGGATGTGATCGTCGATCAGCTTTTGACGCTCTGTGTCGGACATGGCCGTATGGCGGTAAAACGTGCCCTTGAGATCACTGTCACCCGGAATGGTGACATAGACCTTCTCCATCAGATCAGCGATCTCCTCCCGGCTTTCCTTGCTGCCCCCGGGGTTAAGCGGGAACATCGACAGGTTCCGCGCCACACGAATGCGGGTGGAGATAATCTTCGACTGCGCGCTTTCGCTCAAATCAACGGAAATCCGGCCCGGGTCCATGCGCTCTGACGGCGTGCCTTGCAGATCACTGCCTTTCTCCATGGAAAAGCCTTTGTGATACTTCTCAATCACCGGATAGAAAAATTCACTGAAATCATCATAACTTTCACGATCCCCCGCGTGACAACCGACAAAACTGTCCGGATGCATCACGCCCGTGTTGATCGCGCGCGCCATTGTCCACCCCGCCGGGCCACTGCTTTTGCGATCTTTCAGTTTGTCCCAAAGTTCTGGCGTGCAGACCTGCGCGGCCAGAGATGTGTGATCCGCCGCGCGGGCCGCTTCCATTTTCTCACTGGGATAGGTGTTGGTGGCAAGTGATGCCTCGAACTTGAAATCATAGTCCGGGTCATAGGTTGTCGCGGTCATTGGTCCTCCCTCCGCTGGTCGTGATCGCGGCGCGCGGGCGCGCCATTGCAGACGGTCAAAGCCGTTCTTTTGTGGGCGCGTTTTCTATAAGTAGCGCCCAACGACCACGCGTCGACCACGCGTCGACCACGCGGGCATACAATGCTGTACGGTCAATGACTTGCGGGGTCAGTCCTTGGTCCAATTCACCGTATACGCCCCATGACGCGCCGCAGTGAAGACATTCTGCATCGTGATCTTGCCGGCCGAAACCTGCGCAACACCGTGTGACCCGAGGCTGCATTTGTATTCCACAACCCCATCCACGGAACGGTAATTGCATTTGTTGGTGCGCCCATCCGGCAACCGCCAACTCAACCGGCAGTTCGGTCTGATCGTCATCGAAGTGGCGCCCTTAAACGTTCCACTCATGGTGCCTGACCAAGATCCGGCCAGAGCCTGACACGCCGTATTCGCATGCGCCGGGCTTGATGCCGTTGCGCCCATGAAACCGGCCAATATCATTGCATAAAAAATTCGCATCGCGGCGCGCTTCCTTTCGGTTTTGCAAACTTTACGGGATCCACTCTGATGATCAAGCGCTGCATTTGGTCAATTATCAGACGGCGCAATGGGCGCTGCGCACTTTCTTTCCAAGAAAGTGCCACCGGCGTTGGCGAAAAGTTTTTAAAACTTTTTCTCGGTCACCTCAGGAAAAGGTAAGGTGAGAGGCTGGACAACGACCCAAGCGGGTCTCGTTACGGCTGCTTCCTTCCGGACCTGACCGGGTTGGCGAGGTGCCTGCCCGCGCCAACCTCTCAATCCTTGAAATAAGCTTCAGGCTGCGGATTCGCAAGACCTGTGATCAAGTGGGGTCATGACGGTCAAAAACCCATCCGCCGTCATGCTGCCCAGACAAAGCCCCATGTCTTCAATATCGCCGTCATGCACGGCAATCCCCGGACCAGTCTCAAACACCCCGCGGGCATTGGCCACGGGCAGGAAGCTCCAGCAGGGCGTGTCATTCACCTGGCCCGCCCCCCCTGCGGCCAGATACTCAGCCACGCTTTTCAATGCGCATGGTCCTGTTTGCAGCAAGATACGATCAGCCCCGATAGGCGCGTAAGGCCCGCCACCGAAGGCTCGGTATCCGTTAACAGCAACAACAAATGCGTCATCGGCTTGAACTGGCAGGCCCTCATGCATCAGATCAACAACCCGGGAGGGCGCGCCCACGGGGACAAGACGGCTGCCTTTGTCATCATATGCAGGGGGACGGGTCAGATCGATGCGATAGTTTAGCCCATAGATCGTGTCCACGGCGTGGCCCGGAAAGGCAGGGTTCAACAAGGGCTGATCCCCCTGCCCGGGCGTGATCTGGCAAAAGGCCGAGGCCGCGCGCTCCAGCCAATCGCGCAACTCTCCCCCCGTCGACCGGACGGCGCACAGCGTATTGGGGAACGGGTAAAGACTGTTGGCGTCTCGCATGGTCAACGGACCGGAGGGGATATCGATATAGGCCATCGGCCCAGCCCGGCCGCCCGTCTGATACGGGGCCGACGCCGACAAGAGCGGCAGATGCGCGTGTTCCGTACCGGCAAGACGTGATTCAATGCCTGCCCTTTGCGCCATCGCCACAATATGTGTGGGAAGGTCATCGCGGACCTGACTGAGATAACTGTGCAGCGGACGGGCTGTCTGACCCAGAGGTTGGTGAATGTAGTCCAACGTCGCCTGATGCGCAGGCTCCACCACCTGCATCAGCGCCTCATCCTCAGGCGCGCCTTTTACCGCCACCGCCTCGGCCGCGTGGCCCACAACCTGCCAGCGATCACCGCGGCGCACCAGATCCAGATCGATTATGCCCAGATGTGACCCGCGAAAGCCCGGCATAATCGCAGGAACGCCGTGCAAGGTACCCGCATCCGCATCAATACCCGCGCCAGACCATGCCCCGCCCGGGAACACGCGATGCGTGTGGCCCGTGACCAACGCATCAATCCCCGGCACCTGCGCAAGTGCCACGGCGGCATTTTCCGCGCCCCTTTGGATTCCGTTTGGATCAATGCCACTATGGGCCAGCAGGATCACGATATCTGCGCCCACGTCCCGAACCTGCCCTACATAGACACGTGCGGCCTCGACCATATCGCGGGTGTCCACACGTCCTTGCAGATGCGTACCATCCCAATTCATCACTTGCGCGGGCAAAACGCTCAGGACACCGATCCTGAGCGGGTGCGTCTTCTGTGTTTCCGGATCGATCAAGTCCCGTTCAATGATCACCCAAGGCGCGCGCAGGGTCACATCACGCTCCACGTCCTCCGCCTTGTGCGTCAGAACATTGGCGCAAAGCACGGGTATACGGGTTCCATCCAGCGCATGCAGCAGCCGATCCAGCCCGTAGTTGAATTCGTGATTGCCAAGGCCAATGGCATCATAGCCCATCGCCTCCATCGCTCGCAGCACGGGGTGCAGGCCTTTACGGTCAAGCTCACTATGCACTTGCGCCAGCGGTGTACCCTGCAACAGATCGCCATTGTCCAACAGAACCGACACAGTCGCTTCACGGCGCGCGGCCTTCACGCAGCTGGCCAACCGCGTCAGGCCCCACTCCTCCACCTCCACCTCGCGGGCATAGTCAAAACTGCGCAGATGGGCATGCACGTCGGAACTGGCCAACACGCGCAAACGCGCAGACATGTCCTCAGACCCCCGCCGCCCGGCAGGGCCCATCGCGGACCGCTTCTCAGCGGCGCTTGCGCCTCTGTCCTGCACTTTCATGAACCCCAATCTTTCGATTTGCCAAATCTTCTGCGTGGCCTTTGCAGCCATGTGCCCAACGGCTTTTTTGACAAATCACATCGTCATCATACCACAAACACGTATAGGTTGTACCTCATTTATGCACGTCGTCAAATCTCCACCTTGCTGCACCGTGCGGAACGTGTCACCTGAGGCACATGATTACGGCAGAACAAGTGACATTCGGCGGATCGGGGCTTGACCGCGCGGCAGAACTCCGAGGCGATACGACGGCGCTTTTGGCCGCACAAAACGACCCCGGCACACAGATCATCCTGCTTTGGCGCGGCAAGCCTTTGGTCCATGGCCCGGATTTTGATCGTCTGTTCACGCTCAACCCCGGTCACCCGGTGCTAAATCATGCAACGGATGCGCCGATTTTCCTTGGTCGCAACGAACACGGCCAACACCTTTTTGCCTATGACATCTCCGCGTGGCTACCGCCCGCAGATGCCGACCAACCCAGCAATGATTTTCTGGATGCCACCGAACAGCACCACCCTGATCTTCCGCTTGAGGCGATGTTCGTGGAATTGCGCCGCATCATGGTGCGACTGAGCGCACGGGATGCTGAATTGGCCGCCACCGCCAAGGCGGTTCTCGGATGGCATCGCAGTCACAGGTTCTGCGCCAAATGCGGCGCGGAAAGTCGAATGGTGCAGGGGGGGTGGCAACGCACGTGCGATGCATGCGGGGCAAGTCATTTCCCCCGCACCGATCCTGTGGTCATCATGCTGATCACCCATGGGCCCTGCACATTATTGGGCCGCTCACCGGGTTGGCCTGAGGGCATGTATTCCTGTCTGGCCGGTTTCATTGAGCCCGGAGAGACGGTGGAAGCCGCCGTGCGCCGGGAAGTTTTTGAAGAGGCCGGCGTGAGGGTGGGGCCTGTCCGGTACCTTTCCAGCCAACCCTGGGCGTTTCCCGCATCCCTGATGCTGGGCTGTCATGGTGAGGCGCAAAGCCATGAAATCACCATCGACCCGGCAGAGATTGAAGATGCCATCTGGGTCACCAAATCTGATCTACTGGACGCATTCGCCGGCCAAAACCCCAAGATCCTGCCCGCCAGAAAAGGCGCAATTGCGCATTTTTTGCTTCGAAACTGGCTTGCCGACACGCTGGATTAGGCTTTATTCTTTTGCCCGAGGGCTGTGCAGGTAAATGGTCACCCAAAGTGCGGTTAATCACGCCATCTGGACCAAAAATAAAAAGACGAGCAGGACGCGACCCATGAAGTTTCAAATCAAGCAGGATATCGAAGCCCCAATTGACTTCGTGTTCGAGCAAATGGCCGATTTCAAAGGTTTTGAACGCGCCGCCATGCGTCGCGGGGCCGAAGTGACCCGTGTCAAAGACGGGGACGATGGTGGGCTTGGGGCGGCGTGGGATGCCTCTTTCAAAATGCGCGGCAAAGAGCGTCAGGTCCAGATCGAAGTGACTGAGTTTGATCAGCCCAACCGCATCACCGTTTCGTCCCGCGCGCCGTCGATGGGCGGGGATATGATCGTGGATCTGATTGCCCTGTCCCGCAACCGGACACGCGTGGACACAAGCATCGAGCTTGCACCCAAGAACCTGACCTCGAAATTGCTGGTGCAATCGCTGAAGCTGGCCCGCAAGAACGTTTCAGAGCGTTTGAATGAACGCCTTGCGGCCTATGCCACAGAGGTCGAAGTGCGGTACAAGAAATCCGCGTAAACGCCCAATTTCGCACCCCGGAAGTCACTTCGAAAAACGGCCCCGGATCAAGGCCGGGGCGCGTGGAATGTCATCCCTTTCTCATGCGCCAATGAAAAAGGCCCAGGCGGGTCTGTTCAACACGCCTGGGCCTGATCGGCGCTCAGCGCCGGATCGGTTTTGGGGGATCAACCGATCTGGTTCTTGCGCTCTTCCGGATCGAAGCCTGCGATCACGTGCGTGCGCTCGTCGATGCTCAGTTCTGCAATCTGATTGCCACGTTCGTCAGCGCTCAGCTCGGCGATCTGGTTGCCACGCTCATTGACGCTCAGCTCGGCAATCTGGTTGCCACGTTCATCGGCGCTCAACTCTGCGATCTGATGACCACGCTCATTGACGCTCAACTCGGCAATCTGGTTGCCACGTTCATCAACGCTCAACTCGGCGATCTGATGACCACGCTCATTGACGCTCAACTCGGCGATCTGGTTGCCACGTTCATCAACGCTCAACTCTGCGATCTGATGACCACGCTCATTGACGCTCAGCTCGGCAATCTGGTTGCCGCGCTCATCCACGCTCAGCTCCACGTGCTGGGGCAGGCTCTGGATGTTGCCGTCTGTCATGGTTGCAACAACGGGGATGGCGGTGAATGCGGCGATGGCCGTAAGGGTAAGAATTTTCATTGTCTTGGCCTCCTATGTAAGCCGTTTCTTGGTATCTCATGTGTTTATTGCGAGGCCGCCTCTTGCGGCTTGCATGAGAGACAAATGGGCGCTGAAACGAACCATGCAACGAAACGCCGGATCACGTGATAAACCGCTCACTGCGGCGCGCGTTTCCGTGATCGCGGGTCGCGATTTCGCGACTGGGGCGTGAGGGGATTTCGTTGTTTTTCTTTTAAAAACAGTATTTTAAAACTGTTACAGACAGAGCGACCTCGACTGGCTCCGGTCTGGGGGCCCTAACCTCTGAACAGCGGCGCTTTATGCATGGGTTCCCGGACACCAACCGAGCGACGCTCTGAAGTTGTCATTTCGCCAGGCCGTCGCGCCAAAGGCGCGCCACCTACAGTTGGAACACCAAAGGTGTGACGGGGGGCCACCCTCTCAGCGATTGCAGGCAATCGCCTGTCCGTTGCCGGCAACGCATGCGCAGCGTGCGTGAGAGGGGGCAGCGGGCGAAGGCGCGGCGGACTACGTCTTTGATTCCGCCCCCGGAGAAAACCTCAGTCTCTCTCAGGATCCGCAGGGTAAACGCCGAGCATCGTCACATCGTCAGTGAAATAGCCCAACTCTTCCAACGCCAGCTTCACACCCGGATCGTCAGGATGGCCTTCGATATCCGAATAAAACTGCGTCGCGGTGAAATGACCGCCGACCATGTAGCTTTCCAGCTTGGTCATGTTAATCCCATTGGTCGCAAACCCGCCCATCGCTTTGTACAGCGCCGCCGGGATATTGCGGACCTGAAAGACGAAACTGGTCATCATCTTTTCGCCCGTCTCCGCTCGGCGTTCCCAATTGGGCTCAGAGGACATGACCAGAAACCGCGTCCGGTTGTTGCCTTCATCCTCAATATCGCGGGCCAGCACATCGAGGCCATAGATCTCGCCCGCCAATTCACTGGCCAATGCGGCCTGCTCCGGGCGGCCATCCTCGGCCACCTGACGCGCCGACCCGGCCGTGTCGGCACCTGTGACGCGTTGAATGCCATGCTCCGTCAAGAACCCACGGCATTGACCCAAAAGCATCGTGTGGCTCATGGCATGGGTGACATCCGCAAGTTTGGTACCCGGCACAGCCAGCAGCGTGATCCGCACCCGGACAAAAGCCTCGTCTATTATATACAGTCCTGAGTCCGGCAGCAGATGATGGATGTCGGCCACCCGCCCGAAGGTTGAGTTTTCCACCGGTAGCATCGCCAGCACAGCGGCGCCGCTGCGCACAGCCTCCATCGCGTCCTCAAAGGTGCGGCAGGCCAGTGGCTCCAGATCAGGATAGGCTTCCCGGCAGGCTTGATGAGAATAGGCCCCAAGCTCCCCCTGAAATGCGATGCGGTCGGTCATGGTCAGCCTTCGTTTACTTTCGACAAAAAATGTCGGATCGGTCGTTTGGTCGCGCCCTGAGCACCTTGCGCAGAGGCCCCATATGCGCATAGTCCTTTCCTGACAGAAAGCAAGGGAGTGTCTGATGCTGGACACAATGACCGTTACCAAGCTGACTGGCGCGCTCTGCGGATCGCTGCTCATTCTGCTTTTGGGAAAATTCACGGCTGAACTGATCTATCACGGGGCCGGTCATGGCCATGGGGAAGACCACGTGCAGGGCTACGTGATCGACACTGGCACTGAAGAGGTGGCCGAGGTCGAAGAAGAAGGGCCCAGCTTTGGAGAGCTCTATGCCGCCGCAGACGCGGGCAAGGGTGAAAAGGTCTTCAACAAGTGCAAGGCGTGCCACAAGCTTGACGCCGGTGCGAACGGCACCGGGCCTTACCTGCATGGTGTTGTAGACCGCGCCGTGGGCTCTGCCGATGGGTTTGGGTATTCCGGCAACCTGGTGGCGGTGGCCGAAACTTGGACGCCCGAGAACTTGGATGCCTTCCTGGAAAGCCCGTCGGGCTATGCGCCGGGCACCACGATGGCGTTTTCCGGCCTGCCCAAGGCCACAGACCGCGCCAACCTGATCGCTTTTCTGGCCACAACGAACCAGTAAATCGCAACCTATTGCTGATGGATGGGCCACTCTGCACGTGTAAGAGTGGCCTTTCGCTTTTGTGAAGCCATATTTCAAAGAAACCCGTGCCCAACGCTTGAATGTCGCGTGGGCAGGCCCTTAGCTATTTCACGACGCGGTGATCCGCGAGTGACATCACAAGAGGATGGCAGACATGCTGCTTGAGAAGACCCGAGCAAAAACCTTTGGCATAACCCGCCGCATGGCCATCACGGCCTTCGCAGGCCTCAGTATCGCCGCCCTTCTTGTCCAGTCCGCTCTGTCGGATGACACTGATGTGTCTATGATTGAATCCCACGGTTATTCCTTCTTTGGTGACCTCAAATACCCGGCCGATTACCCGCATTTCGACTACGTGAACCCTGACGCACCCAAGGGCGGGGAAATTTCCATCGCCGTGTCGGGCACGTTTGATTCCATGAACCCCTACACCCGCAAGGCCCGCGCAGGCGCATTGTCTTGGTCGATGTATGAAAGCCTTCTAGGCGATGCCCCCACCGGCGGATCGGCACCTGCGGATGTTTACGGCGAACAATATGGGCTACTGGCCCATAAGCTGGAATACCCTGAAACCAAGGACTGGGTGATCTTCCACATGCGGCCCGAGGCGCGGTTTTCCGATGGCACGCCTGTCACCGCCCATGACGTGCTGTTCAGCCACAACCTGCTGCTGGATGAAGGCCTGCGATCCTATGCTGAGGCTGTGCGCAAACGCATCCCCAAGGCCGAGGTGATAGATGATCACACGATCAAATTCTACTTCGCCGAAGGCATCTCGCGCCGGTCGTTGATTGATCAGGTGGGCGGCGTGCCGGTCTGGTCTAAGAAGTGGTACGAAGAAACCGGTGCGAAATTGGATGAAAGCCGCCTAGAGACGTCCCCCGGATCCGGCCCTTACGTGATTGCTGATGTGGATGTGAACCGCTCCATCATCTACGAACGCAACCCCGATTACTGGGGCAAAGACCTGCCCATCAACAAGGGTCGGCACAATTTCGACCGCATCCGGCTAGAATATTTCGCCGACAGCACCGCCGCCTTTGAAGCCTTTAAAGCAGGTGAAGTCACCTACCGCACCGAAAGCGATCCCAAACTGTGGGACAGCGCCTATGACTTCCCCGCGATGGAGCGGGGCGACGTTGTGCGCGAAGCGCTGCCCGACGGCACCCCGCCCTCTATGAACGGGATCGTTTTCAACCTCGCCTCAGAGCAGCTGAAGGACAAGCGCGTGCGCGAAGCGGTGGCGCTGGCCTATAATTTCGCCTTTAGCAATGACAGCTTCTTTGGCGGGCTCTATTCGCAGCAATATTCCTACTCCACCGGCACCGTCATGCAGGCGAATGGACTGCCAGAGGGCGATGAACTGGCCTTCCTGCAATCCTTGGGCGATGTGGTTCCAGACGAGATTTTCACCCAGGAACCCTGGGTGCCCGCTGAGGGCAGCATCGATGACAGCTTGCCCCGCAGCCTTGCGCGCAAGGCGACCCGCCTGCTGACTGACGCCGGTTGGACCCCGCAAAATGGCATTTTCACGAATGAGGCCGGTCAGCCGCTGGAACTGGATTTCTTGCTGAACTCTGCCAGCTCCCCGACCTCACGGGCATTGGCGGAAAACTTCATTTCCAACCTCAAAGCCCTCGGCATCGCCGCCGAACTTGAGATCGTGGACCCATCCCAATTCACCAACCGCGAACGGGACCGCGATTATGATCTGGTGCTGGATGCCTACCCCGCCCTTCTGGGCACCGGCACCGGCCTGCACCAACGGTTTGGCTCTGAGGCGGCGGAGTTTTCGCTGTTCAACCCGGCGGGGCTTGCCAGCCCCATGGTGGACGCGATCATTGATGCCTCCCTCCTGACGGAAAGCCGCGCAGAGGAGGAGATGACCATACGAGCGCTCGACCGTGCGTTGCGTCACGAATTCATTGTCATTCCCCAAGGATACAAGCCCGATCACTGGGCCGCCTATTGGGACATGTATGAACATCCCGAAACGATCCCGCCTTTCTCTCTCGGCGCGCTGGACTTCTGGTGGGTGAACCCCGAAAAGGAAGCAGCCTTGAAGGCATCCGGCGCGCTGAAGTAAGCGCGCGCAGGACGAAGGAAAGGATCCACAATTGGGCGCCTATATCCTGCGCAGATTGCTTCTGATCATCCCGACACTGTTCGGGATCATGGTGCTTAATTTCGCCCTGGTCCAGTTCGTGCCCGGCGGCCCGGTCGAACAAATCATCGCCGAAATGCAAGGCGAAGGGGATGTGTTCGCGGGCTTTTCCGGCGGCGGAGAAGACACCACGCTGCAGGAAAACAACGACAGCGGCTATGCAGGCGCGCGCGGTCTTCCGCAGGAATTCATAGACGAATTGCGCGCCCAGTACGGGCTGGACAAACCCCCGCTGGAACGCTTCATCGATATGATGTGGAACTACGCGCGGTTCGATTTCGGCGAAAGCTATTTCCGGTCTATCGATGTGACCGATCTGGTGCTGGAAAAGATGCCAGTGTCGATCACGCTGGGGCTCTGGTCCACTGTGATTGCCTATCTCATCTCCATCCCGTTGGGCATCCGCAAGGCTGTTCATGACGGCACCAGCTTTGACAGCTGGACGTCCGGCATCATCATCGCCGCCTATGCCATCCCCGCCTTCCTCTTTGCCATCATGCTTGTCGTGCTCTTCGCGGGCGGCAGCTACTATCAGATCTTCCCACTGCGGGGTCTGACCTCGGACAATTTTGAGGATTTGACACTGATCGGCAAAGTGCTCGACTACCTGTGGCACATCATCCTGCCGGTCACGGCCTCCACCATATCGGCCTTCGCGTTCCTGACAATGCTGACGAAAAACTCATTCCTCGATGAGATCCGCAAACAATACGTCATGACAGCCCGCGCCAAGGGCCTGACAGAGGGACGCGTGCTTTACGGCCACGTCTTCCGCAACGCCATGCTGATCGTCATCGCGGGCTTCCCGGCGGTGTTCATCGGCGTCTTCTTCGGGGCCTCGCTGCTGATTGAAACCATCTTCTCCCTCGACGGGCTGGGGCGGCTGGGGTTTGAGGCCACGCTGAGCCGCGACTACCCGGTCATGTTCGGCACTCTTTTCCTGTTTGGCATCGTGGGGCTGATCGTGAACATCATCAGCGACCTGATGTATGTCTTCGTCGATCCCCGCATCGATTTTGAAAAGCGGCAGGGTTGACGCGCATGGCCCTGTCGCCCATCAACCAACGCCGCTGGCGCAACTATAAGGCCAACCGCCGCGCCTACTGGTCGCTGATTATCTTTTCCGTGCTGTTCCTGTTCACCCTGCCTGCGGAATTTGTCGCCAATGACAAACCCATCCTCGTGCAGTATCGCGGCGACTATTACACCCCGATCCTGCGCTTTTACCCCGAAACAGCCTTCGGTGGCGATTTCGGAACCGAAGCCATCTATTCCGACCCGGAGGTCGAATGCCTGATCATCTCCGGCGGGCTGGAGGAGTGCTTTGACGACCCCGAAGGCATCATCGAAGACGCCGCCGACGGCGTGGTCAACGGATCAGACATCGCAAAAGGCTGGACCCTCTGGCCCCTCATTCCCTACAGCTACGACACCCCCGTCGACCGCCCCGGCGCAGCCCCCCTGCCGCCCAATGAACAAAACCTGTTGGGCACCGACGGCACCAAACGCGACGTGCTGGCGCGTGTGATCTATGGCTTCAGGCTGTCGGTGTTCTTCACCCTCATCGTGACGGGCCTGTGCGCCTTCATCGGCATCATCGCGGGCGCAATCCAAGGCTATTTCGGCGGGTTGGTAGATCTCATCTTCCAGCGCATTATCGAAATATGGGCCGCCACGCCGTCGCTTTACGTGATTATCATCCTGTTCGCGATCTTACCGCGAAGTTTCTGGCTTCTGGTCGCCATCCTCGTCTTCTTCGGCTGGATGTCCCTTGTGGGCGTGGTGCGCGCCGAATTCCTGCGCGCGCGCAACCTTGAATATGTGCGCGCGGCCAAGGCACTTGGGGTGTCGAACTTCACCATCATGTTCCGTCACATGCTGCCCAACGCCATGGTCGCGACGCTGACCCTGATGCCGTTCATCATCACCGGCACGATCGGCACGCTCGCGGGGCTCGATTTTCTCGGTTTCGGCCTACCCTCGTCAGAGCCATCACTGGGTGAGTTGACCCTGCAAGCCAAACAGAACCTGCAGGCCCCGTGGCTCGCGTTTTCGGCCTTCTTCACGCTTGTGATCATGCTGTCGCTGCTGGTCTTCATCTTTGAAGGCGTCCGCGATGCCTTTGACCCAAGGAAGACCTTCGAATGACCCTGCTGGCCGTCAATGACCTGACCGTCACCTTCCGGCAGGATGGCCAGGATGTGCCCTGCGTGCGCGGTGTGTCCTTCACGGTGGATCGTGGCGAAACCGTCGCGCTTGTGGGCGAATCCGGTTCCGGCAAATCCCTCACCGCGCTCTCCACCGTCGCGCTGCAGCCGTCATCGGCCCGCATGGGCGGGTCTGTCACTTACCAGGGCCGCGAAATGATCGGCGCCTCTGAGGCCGACTTGCGCGCCGTGCGCGGCAATGACATCAGCTTCATCTTCCAAGAGCCGATGACATCGCTCAACCCGTTGCACACGCTGGAAAAGCAAATCCGCGAAAGCCTCGCCTTGCATCAGGGTCTCGTCGACGATGCCGCCCGCACCCGCATCATTGAGCTTCTCACCCTGGTCGGCATCCGCGACCCTGAAAGCCGTCTTTCATCCTTTCCTCATCAGCTGTCGGGCGGGCAACGCCAGCGCGTGATGATCGCCATGGCGCTGGCCAACAAACCCGACATCCTGATCGCTGATGAACCCACGACCGCGCTCGACGTGACCATTCAGGCGCAAATCCTCGAACTTCTGGCGCAGATCCAACGCGACGAAGGGATGGGGCTTTTGTTCATCACCCATGACCTCACCATCGTAGAACGGTTCGCCGATAAGGTCTGCGTGATGAAAGACGGTGAGGTGGTGGAGGCCGGCCCGACGAAAGACATCTTCGCCAGCCCCAAACACGACTACACCAGAAAGTTGATAGGGGCCCGCCCGGGCGGCGCCCCTGTTCCGGTGCCCGCGAACGCCAAACCGCTGATCGAAACCGATGCCCTGCGCGTCTGGTTCCCCATTCAAAAGGGCCTTCTGAAACGCACCGTGGGCCA
>JBCCAJ010000239.1:0-4947 GCA_039814845.1 Pseudomonadota bacterium
CGAGGAACAGATCACGCAGGCTGCCATGCCGCGCGGATCGGTCCTTTTCTACCTTGGCAGCGCGATCCACGCAGGCGGGCAGAACAATTCAAACGCCCCGCGCACCGGGCTGATCACCACCTATTCACTGGGCTGGCTGCGGCAGGAAGAAAACCAGTACCTGACCGTGCCGCGTGCGGTGGCGGACAGCTATCCCGAAAACGTGCGCCGCCTGATGGGCTACCAAAGCGACGGGCCTTACTTGGGCGTCTATCCCGGCGACCCGGATGGCAATTGGTTCGATGCCTGAACGCGCCTACTGCGCCGCCTCCCACTCTGCACGGGTCAATTCAAACCACGGCACATTGTCTTCGGTATAGACCCGTTTCACACCATTCCGACGAAGACCCGATTTTTGCAGCACATTTTGTGAGTTGGCATTGTCGGGGTCCGTGCAAGCCACCACCTCATCGAGCGATGTCTCCTCAAAGGCAAATTGCACCACGCGACGACAGACCTCTGTCGCAAATCCCTGCCCCCAGGCCTCCGGCACGGTCAGATAGCCCACTTCGATATGCGCGTCCGGGTAGGCATCGGGCACCAGCAGCGACCAATCATAATCATCTTCTTCAATCGGCACCGGCATCAGCACCGCATCGCCAATTTTCGCGCCCGTGTCCTTGCGTCGGATGGCCCAGATCCCGATCCGCCCCCCGGCCCCGCGTTTCACGGCATCCTTCATATGCTCTTCCACCGCCTCAGGCGTCATCGCATCGGCCACATAGCGCATCACCTGATCATCGCAAAGCACGCGCTTGGCGATGTCGACATCCTCAGGCTGCATCGGCGTGAGGATCAGGCGGTCTGTTTCCAATGTCAGGGCGTCAAAGCTCAACTCAGTGATCATGCTGGTTTTCGTCCTCGGATATGGTGCGGGCAGTGTTCGCCCTTTTGCAGGCAAGGCAGCATGGCTGTCCAGATCTCAATCTGGTGGTCGATGAAGGCCGGATCATGCCGCGACACCCAATACGCGCGATTGCCCGAAAGCTCCACCAATTCCGCCGCTGCAACCTCCGCATACCACGGATTGCGATTGACCAACTCCACTTGCCTGAACCCCGCCCCCTCCATCGCCGCGTGGTAGCGATCTGGAGACGCCATGGCGAAATCCAGCGCCTCCATCTCGATGTAATGCGCCATCTCGGGCGACGGTGCCCCGTCATGGGACATCAGCCAGTCCGAGGCCGCAAATTGCCCACCGGGTTTCAGCACGCGGAACGCCTCTGCGGCCATCGCGGCCTTGTCAGGGATGTGGATGATGGAATCCTTGGAAAACACCACGTCAAACGTGCCCTCCTCAAACGGCATGGGCCCGGGGCTCACCTTGGTGATGGTGATCTGGTCGGTCAGCCCCGCCGCCGCCACCCGTGCCCGCGCCGCCGCACAGACCGGGTCCTCCACGTCGATCCCCGTGACCCGCGCCGCCCCGTGATCCCGCACCAACGCCACAGCGATTGCGCCGGATCCACTGCCGATATCGAGTACATGCTTGCCTGTCAGATCCACGCCCGTCAGCACCCGCGCCACTTCCTCCGCCCCGCCGGGGGACAGGTATCCATCACCCCACAGGTCTTCGAGAAAGTTGATATGCTCACTGTCGTAGAGATCTTCGTCTGACATCTGGCTCCCCCTTGGCTGAAGCGATGATTTCGTGACGCCCCGAACGAAGCAAGGGAAAACCTCAACCCAATGTTCACCAGAGCGGCTTCACCTGGCCCCAGTCTGGCGATTCTGCCCTTTGAACATCAGCGCGTTATCGTAGGATTCGCGGACGCCATTCGAGCGACGCACTGACCGATTACATTCGCGAGGCTCTTGGGGGGCTAACGAAGGCGCAGCGGCGCAAGCGCCTTGATGTCGCGCCAGGGCCCACATCACCGGTTGGATTGGCCGCCCCCTACTCCCGGAACGCGCGCGCGAAATAATCCGCCAAAGGCTTCACCAGATACCCGATCGGCGTGCGGTCATCCGTGCGGATGAACACCTCCACCGGCATACCGGGGCGCAGCTCCACATCCGGATCGAGCCGCGCGCGTTCCTCGGCGGGCAAGGTCACCTCCGCCCGGTAGTAGCTCACGCCCGTCGTCTCATCCTGAAATGTGTCCGCGGACACGCCGATCAGCTTGCCAAAAAGCTCAGGCGTCCGGCTCTGATCCAGCGCGGAAAATCGCAGGCTCACATCCTGACCCACAAAAAGCAAATCCACGTGCACCGGGTCCACATTGGCCGTAATCACCAGTGGCCGGTCCTGCGGCACCAAATAAAGCACTGGCTCGGCCGCCTGCAAAACCGCACGCGGGGCGTGCACCGTCAGCCCATAGATCACACCCGACACCGGCGCCACGATATCCAGCCGGTCAATTTGATCCAGAAGCGCAACGCGCTGTTCGCGCAGTTCCAATTCTCGGAACTGTAAATCGCGCAGCTCAGTGATCGCCTCTTCACGCTCCCCCGCAGCCAGCTTCAAAAGCTCGATATCAATCTCTGTGCGCCGCCCCTCGGCCTGCGCTTTCTCGGCCTCAAGCTCCCCCGCGCGACCGGCCAAACTGGCCTCCTCCCGCTGAAGCGCCAACACGCGCGGCATCTGCGCCAAACCGCGTTCCAGCAAATCCTGCTGGGTGCGCAGTTCCTGCCCAATCAGGTCAATCTGCTGGACCAGCGCCGTCAACTGCGCCTCAATCCCCGCAATCTGGTCCGAAATCTGCACCCGGCGTTTGCCCAACTGATCAATCTCTTGCGTCTTGGTGTCTAACCGCGCCTCAGCCAAACGCACCTGCCCATCCATCAGATCAAGAATGGCCGCATTGGACGCAGAGGCCTTAATCAACATGGGATCGAACGTGATCTCTTCCGCCCCATCGCGCGCCGCTTCCAACCGCCCGCGCCGGGCCATAATCTCAAAAAGCTGGCTTTCCGCGATATTGAGCTGACTGGTCAGCGTCTTGGGGTCCAGCCGCACCAGCACATCACCGGCCTCCACGGCCTGCCCCTCATCCACCTCAATACTGCCCACCACACCGCCATCAGGGTGCTGAACAATCTGCCGGTTCTGATCGACCTCTACCTGCCCGCCGGAAATCACCGCACCCGCAATATTGGCCAGCGCCGACCAGGTGCCAAACCCACCCACCAGAACAAGCAGTGCCAAAACACCGACAATGAGCGGACGACGGGGGGAATACCCTTCACTCATTGCACACCTCCCGAACCGCCACTCATCACCTCGGAGCTGTTCTGCAACACCTCACGCAGCACCTTGTTCTTGGGCCCGAAGGCGCGCACGCGGCCGCCATCCAGCATCAAAACCATGTCGCATTCCTTGATCGCTGCCGGGCGGTGCGCAATCACCAAAGCCGCATTCCCCGCAGCCTTCACCCCCCGGATTGCGGCATTCACGGCCTCACTGCCCGCATTATCAAGGTTCGAATTAGGCTCATCAAGCACCATCAGCACCGGCGCGCCATACATCGCGCGCGCCAGCCCCACGCGCTGAATCTGACCACCCGACAGCTGATCACCACTGCCCGCGATGGCCGTGTCATAGCCGTTTGGCAAATCCACGATCATTTTGTGCGCATCGGCCAGTTGCGCGGCCTTCACGACCTGTTCATCATCGGGGTTATCGACCAGCCGCGCGATGTTTTCCGCAATCGTGCCGTCAAAAAGCCGGACCCGCTGGGGCAGATAGCCAATGTATTGGCCCCGATCCGCACCGCTATATTGATCAAGGGTGGCATCATCTAAACGCACCTCCCCCGCCGCAGGTCTCAACGCGCCGGTGATCACCCGCGCCAGCGTCGACTTGCCCGCGCCCGAGGGGCCAATGACCCCTACCGCCTGCCCCGGCTCAATGGTGAAACTAACCCCGCGCAACAATGGCGTGTCGGCCCCCTTGGGCACGACAGAGACATTCTGCAATTCCAGCTTCGCCGCCGGGCGCGGCAGCTGCGTGCGCGCAGGCTCCGGCGCGTTGGCCTCCAACAGTTCGGACAACGACCCCCATGATTTCATCGCCGCCTGCACCTGCCCCCAATGGCCGGTGGCCTGTTCAATCGGCGCCAGCGCGCGACCCAGCAGGATGGACCCCGCAATCATCGCCCCCGCTGTCAGCTCCCCACGCAGCACAAGCAGCGCACCAAGCCCCAGCATGGCCGATTGCAGCATCAATCGCAGCGCCTTGGTCGCGCTCAGAAAGGATCCGGATGTATCCGCCGCGCCCAAATGCTTGTCCAGCGCCGTCCCGCGCATGGCCCGCCACCGGGCGAAAATCGTATCTCGCATGCCCAGCGCGTCGATCATGTCGGCATCTGTGCCCACGCGCGCCGCCATCGTATCGGCCTTGAACGATGCCGCACTTGCCTCAGCAGAGGCATCGCGCGACACCCGCTGGTTCAGGATCGCGATGATGATCAGAAGCGACCCGCCAACAATGGCCAAGGTACCAAGCCAGGGGTGGAAAATCCAAATCCCAAACAGGAACACCGGCGTCCATGGAATATCAAAGGCGGACGTGACAACGGGCGACGTCAAGAGCCGCTGCACCTGCTCCAGATCCCGCATGCCAGATACCGGCGTGCCCCCTTCACTGGCCGCCCGGCGCATCGAGGCATCAAAAACCCGCTCCTCCAACCCCGATTGAAACCGCGCCCCCACGCGGGCCATCACCCGGCCCCGCGCGAAATCCAAAAGCCCCATCATGGTATACAGAAACACCACCAACAGGCTCAGCGCGACAAGCGTCTCAATCGACCGGCTGCCCAACACGCGATCATAGACCTGCAGCATGTAAATCGGCCCGGTCAGCATCAGCAGATTGAAAAATGCACTGAACAGCCCGACGCCCCAGAAAAGCGCGCGGTTCTTGCGCAACGCAGTGCGCAGCTCCGGACGGCCAAGCGGCGTTCCACC
>JBCCAJ010000127.1:0-7169 GCA_039814845.1 Pseudomonadota bacterium
CCTGATGGCTGTCGGCACGACAGTTTTATTGGGCGATGATGAAGAGGACATGATGATGTCCGAGGATGACGGCGCCGAAACGGCGGATGTCTCCACCGAGGAAGTGACTGATCTCGGAAGCCTTATCTCAGACGATGACACAGCGCTTGATGAGCCTGCGCCTGACGGCACTGCACCAGACGACACCACATCGGGTGATACTGCGTTGGATGATACAGCGCTGGACGACACTGCGCTGGACGACACGGGAACAGATGACCCAGCCATTCTTGATCCGGCCGACGATCCGACCGCGGACGGTGCAGACCTTACGACAGGCACAGGAATTGATACTGGAACTGATATCGGAACAGGTGCCGATTTAGCCGATGAAGACACGTCCGGCGATGACTACACCACGCAGACCGGTGGTGAGGTCGGCGAAACCATCGATGGCGAAGACACCAACGAATTCCTTCTCGGCTATGGCGGCGATGACGTCATCAACGGCAATGACGGTTACGATCAGATCGAAGGTGGCGACGGCGATGATACCTTGTCAGGCGGTGCCGATGATGACGACGTCATGGGCCAGGATGGCGATGACGTTCTATCCGGTGACGAAGGCGATGACACGCTGGCCGGAGGATTCGGTGGTGACATTCTTGACGGCGGGATCGGAGATGACAGCATGCTGGGCGGTCAGGGCGATGATACGCTCGAAGGCGGCGAAGGCGATGACGCGCTGATGGGCTATCACGGTGATGACGTGATGCGCGGCGGCGAAGGGGAAGATTCCCTTTTCGGCAGTTTGGGCGACGATGTTCTGCATGGTCTGTCAGAGGCGGGTGAAGATGACGGCGAGGTCGATTTCCTCAACGGTGGGGAAGGCGATGACACCATCACTGCGGGCGCAAATGACATCGTAACCGCGGGCGAAGGCGAAGACGTCATCCAGTTCGGCGATTGGAACGCGGAGGGCGGCCCCGCGGAAGTGTTGGATTTCGAGTCCGCGGAAGACACGCTTATCGTTCTCTACGAAGACGGCACGGAAGAGCCGGACATCAATGTTGAGCAGGATAGCCAGAACAGCGAAGTCTACAACCTGCTCGCCGATGGGGAACTGATCGCGCAAGTGTATAGTGTCACACCTGTGACGCCTGCTCATGTCTCACTTGTGGCACAAAGCGCGGCATGATCAAAAACGCCTGCGTGAAGACTGATCGCCGCGCGGTCCATCGCCGCTTCGACAGATGCAAAAGCCTCTTCCCATTTCGGAAAACATTGCTTATACGCTGGCGCTCTGCCTTGATTGGCGGACTCTCCCATAGGACCTTGCTGGACGACATCCCGGCTCGTGCCCTCCACCTTTGACCAAAAAAGGAGACCCCGATGTCGATCACTGCTGAAGACAAAGAACGTCTGATGAAGGAATACGCCACCAAAGACGGCGACACCGGTTCGCCCGAAGTGCAGGTGGCCATCCTGACATCCCGCATCACCACCCTGACGGAACACTTCAAAACCCATAAGAAGGACAACCACGGTCGCCGTGGCCTTTTGAAGATGGTCGCCCAGCGCCGTAAGCTGCTGGACTACCTCAAGGGCAAGGAAGAGGCCCGCTATCAGGACCTGATCAAGCGGTTGGGTATTCGTCGCTAAAACGCGTCTACCGACCAGAGGTTCAAACGCCTGCCCAACTGGGTGGGCGTTTCTCGTTTCAAACCACTTTAGCGCCTTCGACAGGCCCCGGTCTGGCGATCCTGACCTTAAGCTAGGGCGCTTTATGGTGACGTACCGCCGTGAAGTGGTGCGGCGCACTGACGTCACCAATTCGCCAGGCCCTGGGTGGGGCCTAGCGAAGGCGCGGCGGGCTGACGCCCTTGATTCCGCGCCACGTACTTCCCTTGAGACAAATCGACAGGACCTACGCTACCATCCTCACAAGAATCAGGGAGAGCGCCAGTGAACCTACCAGCCTTAAACCTCCTGCCCGGCGACGCGCCGTTCCGGGCGGATCCGAAAACATCCTACACCCTGCCCGCGCGGTTCTATCATGACCCCGCCATATGGGAGGCAGAGAAATCCAGCATCTTCGCCAAGTCATGGTTCTACGCAGGCCATGTCAGCCAAGTGGCCAAACCGGGCGAATTCATCACCGTCCGCATCCACGAACAAAACGTCTTCGTCGCGCGCAGCCGCACCGGGGAACTGAACGCGTTCTACAATGTCTGCCCCCATCGCGGCCATGAATTGGTCAGTGGCGCGGGCCGCAAACATCAGATCACCTGCCCTTACCACGCATGGGCCTTTGATCTTGATGGCAACCTGCGCTCTGCCCGCAACACTGAAAATGTGCAGGGTTTTCAGAAGGAAGAATTTTCCCTGAAGCCCGTGAGGGTCGAGGTGTTCTGCGGCCTCGTTCTGATCAATCTCGACGCAGACGCAGAACCCTTCGCAGATCAAATGGGAGAGCTGGAAAACGAGATCCGAAAGTACGTGCCCTCCGTGGATGAGCTGCAATTCGCCCAGCGCGACACCTATGATGTGGAGGCGAATTGGAAGGTGCTCGTGGATAATTTCCTCGAATGCTACCACTGCGCCCCCGCGCATCAGGATTTTGTCGATCTGGTGGATATGGACACCTACCGCACCATCACCTGCGGGCTTTATTCCAGCCAATGCGCGGGCAATCCCAAAACGCTTAACAGCCGCGCGTTTTCCTTCCAGCCAGGTGAAGTGGAGTTCGGCTATGCCGGATGGTTCGTCTGGCCCAATTTCACCATCTGGGCCTATCCGGGGGAGGCGAACCTGTCTGTCCTCCAAATGAACCCCAACGCGCCCGAGTACTGCGTCGAATATCAGGACTGGTTCGTGAAAGACGGCGTGGTCACCGATCAGTTGCGCGATGCGATCGACTACCAAAAGGACGTGTTGCAACCCGAAGATATCGGCCTGTGCGAAAGCGTGCAAAAGGGGCTGAAATCCAGCGGCTATAATCAGGGTCGGTTTGTCGTAGATGAAGGCCTGACAGAGCTCAGCGAACACGCCGTGCATCATTTCCAAAGTCTGGTGGCCGGTGCCTTGGGCGCCAAACTCGACCCGGACAATTAAGAGCACACGAACGAAGTCTTTGAAAGACTTCGGCCGCATTCTTTTAAAGAATGCGACAGCCGCCCAAACGAAAACGCCCGCTCAAACCAGAGCGGGCGTTCTCAGTTTTATCAGCCGTGGCTTACATCTTCGAGCGCTCCGACTTCAGCGCGATGTAGACGCAGTACATCATCCCCAGAAGCACCAGGGTGAAGGGGATACCGGTAGACACCGCCGCCCCTTGCAGAGCAGCAAGTCCGCCACCCAGCAGAAGCGCAATCGCCACCAGACCTTCCAGCGTGCACCAGAAAATCCGCTGCGCCACCGGCGCATCCATCTTGCCGCCAGCCGTGATCGTGTCGATCACCAGCGAGCCTGAGTCAGAGGACGTGACAAAGAAGATCACGATCAGCACCAGCGCGATGGGCGAGATGATGGAATAGAGCGGCAGCTCCTTCAGGAACCCGAACAGGGCGCCTTCAGGCTTGTAGCTGTCGATCACCGTCTCGCGGACACCTTCGGCGCCACCTACGTTCAGCATGTCAATGGCAGCACCGCCAAAGGTCGACATCCAAAGTGCGCAAACCAGCGTCGGTGCGATCAGGGCGCACAGGATGAATTCACGCACCGTACGACCTTTGGAAATGCGGGCGATGAACATGCCCACAAACGGGGACCATGCGATCCACCAGGCCCAGTAGAAGGTTGTCCAACCGTGGAAGTAGCTGGTGTCTTCACGCCCGAACGGGTTCGACAGCGCCGGCAACATCACAACGTAATCCACCATGACCGAGAAGTAGCGCGTGATCGCGTCCACCGCACCGGTTACGAAGAAGACGAAGAGGAAGAGGCCCACAGCCATGATCATGTTGATCTCGGAAAGCCGCTTCACGCCTGCATCCATGCCAAGGCAGACAGAAACAAGAGCCACCGCCGTGATACCCACGATCAGCAGGACAACTACGGTGTTCGTCGTCTCAACACCAAACACTTCGTTCAGACCAAAGGCCACCTGCTGCGCACCAAGGCCCAGCGATGTGGTCAGACCGAACAGCGTGGCAAAAACCGCCAGCGTGTCAATCGCGTGACCCCACCAGCCCCAGATCCGGTCACCCAGGATCGGGTAGAACGCAGAGCGCAGCGTCATCGGCATGCCCTTGTTATAGGCAAAGATCGCCAGCGTCAGACCGACAAGCGCGTAAACGCACCAGCCTTCCAGACCCCAGTGGTGAATGGTGCCCACGATGCCGACATATTCATTGCCGGGCTGTGTCGCATCAATACCCAGCGGGCTCGCATTGCCGCCTTCTGAGAAGTTGTAATAGGTCGGCTCCAACACGCCGAAGAACAGCAGGCCGATGCCGATGCCAGCCGCGAACATCATCGCGATCCATCCAGCGTAGGAATAATCCGGCTTCGCGTCTTTGCCGCCAATTCGAACCGATCCCACCGGCAGCACGATCAGTGCCAAGCAGAAGATCAGCATCGCGTTGACGGACAGCACGAGGAACCAGTCAAACGTGCTGGTCAGCCAAGGCCGCAGCCAACCGAAGAAGTTTGCTGCCGCTTCCTGATTGAAAAGCGCCACCGCCACGAACGCGGAAATCAGCACCGCAGAGATCACGAAGACCGGGTTGTGAATATCAAGGCCAAACGGACGGATATTGTCCTGGCCTAGCTCAAAATCGGTTTGGAAATCCGGATCCGCATTAGCGGACTCCACCTCCGATTGGTTTGTTGCATCTGTCATGTCAGTGTCCCGTTTTTTGCCGGTTTTCAGGCTTTTTGACCGCGTTTAACACGCGGAATGCCTCAACTGTGGGATGCAAATGGGACGCGTGGCAAGGGAATTTTACGCCGCAGCGCAGCGTCGGCAGAGTATAATCACACGCATTGCCGCTTTTCACGCGCACTCAAAGCGCCTATGTCAAGCATCCACCACACACGCGGACCCCGACCATGGCCAAGCCAAAGGACAATCCGAATTATAAGGTCATCGCCGAGAACCGTAAGGCGCGGTTCGATTATGCCATCGAGGATGACATAGAGTGCGGGATCATTCTGGAGGGATCCGAGGTCAAAAGCCTGCGCGTGAATTCTGCCAATATCGCGGAAAGCTACGCCGCAGTGGAGGACGGCGAACTTTGGCTCGTGAACTCCTATATTGCGCCCTATGAGCAGGCAAAGACCTTTGGCCACGAAGAACGACGGCGGCGCAAGTTGCTGGTCTCGAAGAAAGAGCTTTCGGTGTTGTGGAATGACACGCAGCGCAAAGGCATGACGCTGGTGCCTCTGGTGCTTTATTTTAACCATCGCGGCATCGCAAAGATGAAGATCGGCATCGCGAAGGGCAAGAAGTCCCATGACAAGCGCGAAACCCAAGCCAAGCGTGACTGGAACCGCCAGAAGCAGCGGTTGTTGAAGGAACATAGCTGAGCACCTTCGTCAGGCTCCGGTCTGGCGATCCCATCTTCACAATCGCAGCACTTTATCGCTGGGTTCCCAGACCTCATTCGAACAATGCCCTGTAATTGCCACGGCGCGGCAGGCTAAAGCCCTTGGGTCCGCGCCGGGTCAATTCAAGTTCCACAATCCTACCCGAACAATGCCTCCAACAACCCCATACGCTTGGCCAAGGCCCCACCCATCGGTGCAATCAACACCAATCTGCGTTTGCGCGTCGTGGGCGCTTCAATCATCCGCACGTCCCTAGACAACAACCGTTCCACATCCGGCACCGGAAGCAGCGTAAAACCCAGGCCTTCGCCCACGCATTCCATGATCGCTTCAAGACTGTCCAGAACCACCGTCTTCCCATCCTCAGGCCGCGCAAAATTCTCCATCTCCTGCGCGATAAGTTTCCCAATCCCGGTGTCCGGCATAAAATGAAAAAACCTGTGGTGCGCGATAAGACCCGCCAAACCGCTAGACATCAACCGCTCACTGGCGGCAAAAACGAACGGCTCTTGGCGTAACTCCACACTTGCCACGCTATCGGGCAGCCCGTCGGCATCGGTCACCACAGCGGCGTCCAGCTGCCCACTCACCACCTTGTCCTGCAACGCCTTGGACAGGCCCGTTTCAAATTCAAACTCTGCCCGCGGGGCTGTATCTTGGACAGCCTTCACAAAACCTGGCAAGAGCCGCACCGCAGCCGTGGTGACAAATCCCATGCGGAACTGCCCCACGATCTCCTCTGTCGGGCGGCAAAGATCGATGATCCGACCCTCCCGGTGCAACAGGGCAGAGGCCTCTGACACAATCGACCGCGCCACGGGCGTCAGCTTGGGTGGCCTCACGCTACGATCAAACAGGGCAACCCCCAATTCTACCTCCAGGCCCTTCATCTGCATGGAAAGCGCCGAAAGTGTCATGTTCAGTTCTTCTGCCGCACGCGTGAAGGAGCCGGTCTTGGACAGTTGCACGAGTGTATGAAGCGCACGGGTTTGCATAACTTCACGTATACTGAATTTGATCTACAATCAAATTCCATTGTTCTGAATATTAAACCCGGATAAGTTTCACGAAACCGTGAGAAAGCATCCGATGGACACCCCACTCCTCAACCGCGCCAAGGACTTGGCTCTGACTTTCGCAGACACCGCCGCCCATTGGGACAAAACCCGCAGCTATCCGTGGTTGAACGTCCAGGCCATGACGGATGCTGGTCTGATGGGCATGACGATCCCCAAGGCCTTTGGTGGGCAAGGCGCAAGCTATCTCGAAACGGTGGAGGTGATTGAGGAAATCGCCAAGGCCTGCACGCTGAGCGCGCGTATTGTGGTTGAGGCCAATATGGGTGGGATCAGCGCCGTAATGGCCTACGGGACCGAGGACCAGAAACGCTTTTGTGCGCCCATAGTGCTGGCAGGTGACAAACCCGCGATTTGCATCACCGAACCTGATGCTGGAAGTGCGGCCACCCATATGCAAACCACCGCGCAGAAACGCGGTGACACCTACGTCCTCAACGGCTGCAAACACTGGATCACTGGTGGCGGAGTGTCAAAGCTGCACCTGATCTTCGCCCGCGTCCTGACGGAAGACGGCTGCGATGACGGCATTGGCGGGTTTATCCTTCACGTCGATCACAATGC
>JBCCAJ010000418.1:0-2952 GCA_039814845.1 Pseudomonadota bacterium
CAACCTGGCCGAAACGCAAGTCAAATGGGCCGGGGCGCCAACCAAGGACGTGGTTAACGATGGCGGCGTCATCCGCCTTGATCCCCGCAACTCCTTTGAAACCTATATCGAACGCACCACGGGCCGTTCTGTAGAATGGGCCACCGATGACATTGAAACCGGCAGCGCCCTTTTGTCTGCATTTCAGGATGCCTTTGCGGTGCAGCAGGAACTCTCTGGCAACCGTCACCGGCTGGGCCTTATGGTCCGGGAACTGAACCACCGCGTCCGCAATATCTTGTCCCTCGTGCAATCCATTTCCGTGTATTCGCGCGAAAATGCGACCTCCTTTGCCGCCTATACCGAAAGTCTTGAACATCGGATCATCGCGCTGGCGGGGGCCCATAACCTTCTGACCCGCGCTGATATGGAAGGCGCATTGCTCAGCGATATCCTCAATTTTGAATTGGGCCCTTTCACTGGCGTGGATCGCGTCACCGCGAAGGGCCCAAACGTCGCTTTCCGGCCCGAAGCCGTGTCCGTTGTGGCGCTTCTGATTCACGAACTTACATCCAATGCTGCAAAATACGGCGCGTTGTCGGCATCCACGGGTAAGGTGCGCGTGGAATGGTCCCTGATAAAAAACGGGGTGGAGATCACGTGGACTGAACAAGGCGGCCCCACCGTGCCGCCGCGCAAAACCGCCGGCTTTGGCCTGTCGATCATCGAAGATGCCATTCCCTACGAATTTCAAGGCGAAGGTGCGATTGAATTTGATCCCGCTGGCATCAAAGCCCGGTTTTGGTTGCCCGATCACACGATGACCGATGCCCCTCTCGCCATGTCATCCACGACCGCTCTGACAGAAGAGCGCGCGCCCGTTTCGCCCCAATCAGGCATGCGCGGCCTTGTGGTTGAAGACAACTTCATCGTGTCCAAAATCGCCCAGCAAATGCTTGAAGCCGAAGGCTTTGATGAGGTCGATCGCGCCGCTACAGTGTCCGAGGCGCTGAAGTTCCTTGAGGAAGAAGAGTACGGGCTTTGCCTGTTAGACGTGAATTTGCGCGGGGAAATAAGCCTACCGGTTGCAAACATGTTGGAAAAAATGGATATTCCGTTCATCTTCGCCACCGGCTACGGCAGTGAAGGCCATGACGCCATCGATGGGTTCGATGCACCAAAATTGACGAAGCCGGTGGAACCGGACAAACTAAGGAAGACAATTGAAAGCATGTCTTTGAATTCGAAAAATGGCTAGCATTCTGATTCTGGATGACGATTTCGAACTCGCCAAATCGTGGCAGGACGCATTGACCAAAGCAGGTCACACAGCGGTTATCACTCATACCAGCGAAGACGCGATTGAGCAGATCAAGCAAACCACGTTTCACAAAGCCGTCGTTGATCTGATGATCGAAACCGGCCCAGGCGAGGAAACGGACAGCGGCATCCATTTTCTGCGCACATTAAGAGAGATTGAAAACATCCCCTTGCCAGTTCTGATTGGCGTGTCCGGCTACTATGGCTCCGACAATGGCGAGATGGCCAAAAATCTGCTGAAGGTGTATGGCGTGCAACACGTGTTGATGAAGCCGTTCGATCCCGACGTACTTGTCAAACTGATCTAAAACCCGCCCGCCCAAAACAAAGACACCCTATGGGTCAGACGGGCGAAAAGACGTGGTGTACTGATCAGCATCCAAACGACCGTTGATCACCAAGTCCGCACCCAATCGGCCAATTTCGTCGGAACATTTTGCCCCAGCGCCATTGCCCCCTGTCAGGGCAAAGATGCGGTCTGTCTGCTTCTGCACCAGAGGTTTTCCATAGGACGTAAAAGATGTAACGCAGCTACCGGTGGATCGCGGTGCGTCGCGCAGATCCGGGATCAGTGCGATCAGTGCATCCGTCAGAAACGCCGCCACCTCCGCATTGCCATCCGTACGAAACCAGGCCTTGATCTCCTCCACATCTGTCAACTGTACATTATCCGGATCGCCCCCGATCTTGATGTAATGTTTGCCGTCCGGATACCGCACAGGCGGCAAAATGTAGGGAATGCAGGGTGCATCAGGCGGGCCATAGATAACCGACGGCATCGTCGACATCCGTTCCACCTGCGCCTCGGCCAGCTCAAAATAGACAATCGTCCGGGCATAAACGCGCAAATCAGGGGGCTGGGGCAACAGCCCGCCCGCTTTGGAAAAGCCACCGCAGGCAATCACCACTTTGCTCGCCGAAATCCGCGTGCCATCCGAACAGGTGGCGATCATGCCGTTCGCGTCATCCTCAACACTCTGAACTTCGGCCACGTGATGGGTCACCCCGGCCTTCACGCCCGCCCGGATCTGCGCCGCCACATGGTCACGCGGGTTGATCCAGCCGCCCGTGTCCGTTTCATAAAGGCCAAGGGTTCCGTCCGGCAAATCCAGATAAGGGAAGAGTTCGCGCAACCGCTGGCCCCGCGCCTCTTCGAAGCTGATGCCCTCCGTCCGGCCAAGCCGCGCGCATTTCTGGATATACTCTGACCCCGGCCCCTCCTCCGGCCCGGCAATCAAGGAGCCGACAGGGTGAAAGAACGTCATCCCCGCGCGCGCCTCAATCTCGGCATAGCGTTCGATAGACGCGCTCGACAAACGCGCCCAATCCATATCCTGATCCATCCGACGCGTGATCCGCGCCTGATCATAATGGCTGGCGAAAACGCCCTCATGGCTTTTGGTGTCGTCCGGCTCCTCAGGTCCGATCAAGATCACCCGCTGCCCCGCATCCACCAGATGCCGCGCCGCCGCACTGCCCATCATGCCCGCGCCAACGACCATGACGTCGAATTGCGTATCCAACCTGTCAGTCCTCCGGATCCACACGCCCGCGAAGCGCTTTTACCTCACCGCGTGTTTTCTTCGCTTTGAGACGCCGCTTCTTTGACCCAAGCGTGGGCCGCGTGGCTATGCGTGGTTTTGGTTTTTCCAA
>JBCCAJ010000217.1:0-5325 GCA_039814845.1 Pseudomonadota bacterium
CATGTTGGAGGCGGTCGCTCTCGAAGTGATGCCCATCTGGTTGCAAGATTTATCTGTCATGTTCTGAGGAAAGGAAACGCAATGAGACGCAGGACTTTTATCGCGGCAGGTCTGGCCGCTTTGACGATCCCGGCCACGGCGTGGGCGGCGGGCTTTGTCGATTACACACCCGGCCTGATTGACCAGGCATTGGCTGATGGAAAGACCGTTTTTGTGGATTACGGTGCGAAATGGTGCACCACTTGCAAGCGGCAGGAACGGGTGATCAATGCGCTACGCGAGGCCGATCCGGCCTATGACGCGGCGATGACTTTTGTGAAGGTGGATTGGGACAGCTTCAGAAACGCCGATGTGACCGTTTCTCGCAATATTCCGCGGCGGTCCACTTTGCTGGTGCTGCGCGGTGAGGACGAGTTGGGCCGGATCGTGGCCGGAACGGGCGAAAGCCAGATCAAGGCGTTGATGGATCTGGGTCTTTAACGCGGCCTTTGGGCGCTTATGTATCTGGGAAAGGGGCCAGCCTGTGTGCTAGGCCCTTTTTTATGTAACGCGGCGCAGGGATGAGACATGGATCTTGAATATCTGACAGAGGATTATGCAGTGACGGGGCAGATCAAGCCCGAAGATTTGGCTGTGCTGAAAGGGCAAGGGTTCAATACCGTGTTGTGCCACCGGCCCGATCATGAGGGCGAGGGTCAGCCGGAATTTTCGGAGATTGCCGCGGCGGCTGAAGCGCTGGGAATGAAGGCGGCGTATCTGCCTGTTGCCATACCGCAAGGGGCAACCGAAGAGGATCATGCGGCTTATAGGGATGCGCTTGCCGTGACGCAGGGCCCGGTACTGGCTTATTGCAAAGGCGGCGGACGGGCGAAGAATATGTGGAAAGCGGCGCAGGGGTGAAAAAGCGAGGCCCCGGATCAAGCCCGGGCCGGGTTTGCCGACGTTTGGGGCTTTTGCCAAAGACCGAAAGCAAAGTGTGAAATCCCCTGATCCCGCGCCTTTTTGTCCAGCGCGATCAGGCGGTCATGGATGCCAGGATCTTGGTTTTCCGCACCGTTGAGAAAACCGCCGCCCAGATGGATCACAGCACCCCCCAAGACATTCAGGTCCTCGCCGGTATGGCGCTTATAGGCGGCCTCTATCTTGTCGCTTTGGGGGGCCTCTGACGGGTCGCGCAGGAATTGTTTGTAGCGCCGGAAGGGCGTGCCGTACTTCACGCGCTTTGGGTCAACGCCGAGAATGTCCGCGTGGTCGCGCAGGAATTGGCGGACAAGGCCGACTTCAGAGCGCCGCCATTGCAGGCGGGTGGGGCCGATGTAGTCATTGATGACCAAAAGGCCGCCGGGTTTCAGGGCGCGTACGCTCCACCCCACGGCGTGGTCCACATCGAACATGTGATGCAGGGCGTGTTCCCAATAAACCAGGTCGTATTCGCCCTCAAAATCATGATCAAATGCATCTTCCAGCCGCGCGGTAACATGTTCGCTCAGGCCCGCATCGGCCGCTGCCTGCCTTGATTGCGCGACACGGTCCTCGGACACTTCGAAGAGGTCGAAGTTCTCCACGAGGCCCGCGGCGATCATGGCGATTTCCTTGGCCCCGTCGCCCGCACCCACGGACACGCCTCGCCCCAACGCCACATCGCCCGTGGCCGCGCGAATGGCCCCGTGCACGCCCATCTCATGATCGGGCGAAATGGACCGGTCGATATAGGAGGTGAATTGCGCGTTATCAACCCAACGCGTGTTGGCGCGCACTTTCTTGAACTTGCGCCCGGACATCTTGTGGAGAACGGATTTCAAAGGCATTGGCATCCTGTCATTGGTCGTCGCTGAGGCTGCGCCCGAGATAGACGCGGGCGGGCGCGCGATGCAAGCGGTTTGACAGGCTGTGTTCAATTCCGCAAGAACAGCGCGCGCATCATTCGCGCGTGACCCGCACTGACCGGACGCCAAATGTTGAAGACCCCGTTTCTTTCTGTCTGCATTCCCAGCTACGCCATGGGCGGGCAGGGCGCGGCGTTTCTGCGCCAATCGCTTGACGTGCTGGTCGCACAGAGTTTCACCGAATTTGAAGTGGTGGTGGCCGATCAATCCGATGACACAGGCATTCGGGACCTGTGTGAGGGGTTTGGCGGGTTAACCCTGAGCTATGTGCAGACAGGGCACCTCGCACGGCAGGCCTCTGCCAATTCCAACGCCGCGATAGAGGCGGCGCGGGGAGAGGTCGTGAAGATGCTCTTTCAGGATGATTTTCTGAACGGCACGGAAGCACTGGGCCAGATCGCGGCGGCGTTCGATGTGGCAGACTGGTGCCTGACGGGCAGTGAGCACAGCCGCGATGGTGACACGTTGATCCGTCCCATGGTGCCGCGCTATCACGGGCGTATTCATTTCGGCAAAAACACGGTCAGCAGCCCCTCGGTTCTGGCCTTCCGCCGCGAGGGCGCGCCGCGCTTCGATGAAAACCTTGTGTGGCTGATGGATGTGGATTTCTACAAGGCTTGTGCGGATCAATGGGGCGAACCCGCTGTTGTGCCTGACCCGGTGGTGGTGAACCGTTTGCATGAGGGGCAGGTGAGCGCGGGTGTCGCGCCTGACCTCATCCGACGGGAGCTGCGCTACGTCCGACGGAAATATGCGCGGGATATGACTTGGGGCGATTGGCTGCATTACGTTGGACGGATGCGCCGGACATGGGTGTAAAGCCGCCGGGCTTAGGCCTGAGGTGGGGCGCTTAAGCCCTGGCGGTGACCCCTAATACCCCAGTTCGGGCCGTATGGGATTGAGCAAGGGCTGACCGTCCAGAAACAGCCGCAAGTTGCGGAAGAAGAGCCCCAAGGTCATCGGTACATAAGCATCGCCATCGTCGGCGGACACGTGGGGCGTGATGATCAGGTTCGGGGTGGTCCAGAGCCGGGACCCGTCCTCGATGGGTTCTGGATCAAAGACGTCCAGAATGGCCCCGGCCAATGAGCCCTCTTCCAGCTTGTCGCAGAGCGCGTCGTAATCCATCACCGCCTCGCGCCCGATATTGATGACGCCCGCGCTGGGCTTCATAAGATCCAGCCGCGCGCGTGTCATCAACCCGCGCGTTTCCGGTGTGTCGGGTGTGGCGATGAGAAGGTAATCGGCACGGGGCAGAACCTCATCCAGGTGGTCGATCGTGACCACCTCATCGCAGCCATCGACCGCGCGGCCTGATCGGTTGACGCCAATCACATGCACACACAGAGCCTGAACGGCCTTAGCGCACGATCCTCCGAGGCTGCCAGTGCCCAGAACCACCAACGTTTTGCCCGCGATGGGGGAGGCGTAGAGGGAATCGTAAACCCGGTTTTTCTGGTTCGTCACAATCGCGGGGATGTGGGAATGCAGCATGAGCACCGCCATCAGCCCGAACTCCCCCGCTTTGGCGGCATGCACGCCCTTGTTGTTGGTCAGCGTCACGCCCTCAGGCAGCCAATCCATCGGCAGCATATGTTCCACGCCCGCGCCGATGCAGTGGATCCAGCGCAGGTTGGGGGCGACCTCGGCCAGGTTTGCCATCGGTAGATCCCATGTCAAAAGGACCTCCGCCTCGGCCATGGAGGCGGCCCAGTTATCTGTGTCCCAGTCAATCAGATACTCGGCCTTGCCCTTGAGATCGGGAAACCCTTCCAGCACCGCATCAAGGCGGTTTTGGGTAATGGTGAAAACCTCTTCCCCCTCAGGCGTGTTGGGGAAGGAACCGGGTTGCCACCGGTTGTTTTTGACGTGAATTTTCATGGCCGGATCCCTACGATATGCCTTGCGCCTCAAGTGTTTGAAGTCGTGTAATGATCTCATCATCGCGGCTCTCGGCGCTCCACTCCTCGACCTCGAATTGCAGATCCATCACGGCCTCACCAATGCGTTTGAGATAGGCGCGATCATCCTCGCCCTGCTGCGGGGGCAACGATAAAACAGTGTCTTGGCCATAGGTTTGCACCGGACCCGCGCCATGGGTGACGGGCTGGGGCGGCTCGGTACCGTCTTTGGCCAGATCGCGCACGGCCTGGCGGACGCGACGCCGGTAGAGAGATATGCCCCGGTCCGTGGGCATCAGATTCTCGCCAAAATGGGTGGAGATGGGGCCCATCCCCTCCACCGCTTCACTGTCGGCGGGGTAGCGTTTTTTGTCTTCCGCCGACCTGTCCAGCACTTCGCCCTGTTCGATCATTTCATGGCCTTCGCGGGTGTTGTATTCATGGGGGTCCCAGCGATCGCCGAAATTGGCCCAGGCGTAGACGATGGAGTTTTCATCATCCACCGGCACGACCCAGCGGGTGAAACAGGACCGCCCGAAGTAACGCTGTTGGGTCCCGTCGGCGGCATAGGCCGAACCGGCCTGGGTGAAATTAGGCAGGATCAGTTCATTCACACGGACCCAGGCGTTGCCGTCCACCCGGCGGGTGTTGGAACCCAGAAAGTGGTTCATGTGGCGTTCGTAGAATTTCAGCACGCCGTCCTTTTTCATGCCCTCGGAAAATTGAGGGTGGCTGTTCTGGCTGTGCAGGTAGGTGGTGTGTGTGGGGTCCAAAATGGCGTCAAGCACCTGTATCCAGTTGCATTTATAAGGCGCCTGATAAACCGCGCTGGTTTGATCCTCATAGAGGCAGGCGTCGTAGACAGGGAAGGGTGGCTGTTTGTCCGGCGGGCCCATGTAGGCGAAGATCAACCCGCGAAATTCGATCACCGGATAGGCCCCAAGCCGCGTGCGTTCCTTGACCATTTCGACGGCGCGGGCGGTCGGGTCTTCGGCGGGTGTTTCGAGTACCTCCCCATCGGGCGCAAAGAGCCAGCCGTGATAGCAGCAGCGAATGCCGCTCGCCTCACATTTCCCATATTCCAGCGATGCGCGCCGGTGCGGGCAGTATTTGTGCACAAGTCCGATTTGGTCGCGGTTTTCGCCATAGCGGAAGACGACCAGTTCCTCACCAAGGATTTTGATCGCCTCGGGCAGCTCCCCAAGATCAGCAGTGGCGTAGACGGGATGCCAGAAGCGGCGCATGTATTCGCCCCCCGGCGTGCCCGGCCCTATGCGGGCGATCTCTTCATCGGCGCGGGCGGGGGTGGACTGGTCATACCCTTTGAACTGTCCGGCGAAAGACTTGGGTTGGGCGGCGTTTGCTTTGCTCATCTGGCATGGCTCCTGGGAAATTCCTGGGACGTGCTGGCACGGAGCTTATGCGATGAACGGCGGGTTTGTCTTCCTCTTGTTGAGGCGAGCATTTTGAAAAGTGGCTTTGAAAGTCTAGGGCGAAACGGCTCCGGCTCTGCGCGTTTTGCGCCACGTATGATCATA
>JBCCAJ010000297.1:0-4215 GCA_039814845.1 Pseudomonadota bacterium
CCCATCGCGATGTAAACCAGTCTGTGAGTTTTATCACGGGCCATGATCAGTCGGGCGCAACGCCCTCTTCTTTGAATTGGGAGGCGATCGCCCAAGGTAGCCAGGTCATCGTAATCTATATGGGCATGAAACACGCCGCCTCCATCACCGCGAAACTGATCGCGGCAGGCCGCGACCCGCAAGAGCCTTGTGCGGTGGTGTCCTCCGCAACCACCGACGATCAACGCGTGCTAGAGACGACGCTGTCGCAGATGGCCGCGGATATTGACGCATCAGGTCTGGAGCCGCCCGCGATCCTGTGTATCGGGCGGTCTATTCTGATGCGTCAGGCGCTGGATTGGCAGACGATGATGACGGGTGAGGCACCCCGGAATGCAGACCCGCTGAACCGCGGGCGGCCTGCGGAGGCGTCATGAGCGCGCGGAGGCTCTGCCCCCAGCGTCGAAACCTGAGGTTTCGACGCTCCCCCCGGGATATTTTTAGCCAAAAGAAGCCGCTGGTTTGGGTCAAGGTCTGATCATCGCGGCACCGTCTTCGGGCGCGGGCAAGACGACGGTGACGCTGGCGTTGCTGCGTTTGCTGTCTAGGCAAGGTGTGGCAGTGCGCGGGGCAAAGTCCGGGCCGGATTACATTGATCCGCGCTTTCATGAAGCGGCCTGTGGCGCGCCCTGTTTCAATCTCGATGCCTGGGCGATGGGCCCTGAACGTTTGCGCCATCTGGCGGCAGGCCAGGGCCAATTGGTGATAGAGGGTGCGATGGGTCTGTTTGACGGTGCCCCGCCCGACGGGCGGGGTTCGGTCGCGGAATTGTCGCGGGTGCTGGACCTGCCTGTGGTTCTCGTGGTGGATGCGGGCCGGATGGCGGGCTCTGCCGCGGCTTTGGTGGAGGGGTTTGCCCACCATGACACACGGGTGCGCGTCGCCGGTGTGATCCTGAACAATCTGGGCAGTCCAAGGCATGGGGATATGGTTCGGCGCGCATTGGAGCCGGTTGGACTGCCAGTGCTGGCCGCCATGGAGCGCCAGCGTGATCTGACCCATCCGGAGCGGCATCTGGGCCTTGTTCAAGCCGGGGAACGCGCGGATTTGGACGCATTTCTGGACCGGGCCGCCGACGCGCTGGAACAAAGCCTTGATCAAGTCGCATTCAGCGCGCTCTTTGCATCTTTGCCCAAAGCACTGCCTGCGCCGTCGCGACCGCCGCCTGCGCAGGTGATTGCGGTGGCCCAGGACGAGGCGTTTGCCTTTTCCTACCCTCATCTTTTGCGGGACTGGCGCGATACGGGGGCAGAGCTTCGACCGTTTTCGCCATTGGCCAATGAGCGCGTGCCCGAAGCAGGTTTTGTATTCTTGCCGGGTGGGTATCCCGAGCTGCATGCGGGTCGCATTGCGGCGGCAGATCAGTTTATCGAAAGCTTAAAGAGTGCTGCAAAAAGCACTGATATATATGGAGAATGCGGCGGATACATGGTGCTTGGTGACGGCCTCGTGGACGCCGATGGAACGCGCCATACCATGGCAGGTCTTTTGCGGTTGGAGACGTCCTTTGCCCAGCGCCGGCTGCATTTGGGATACCGGGACCTGACGCCGCTGGGGGGGGCGTTTCAAGGGCCATTGAAAGCCCATGAATTCCACTATGCCTCTACCCTGAATGCCGAAGGTGCGGCCCTTTTTGAAGCGCGTGACGCCGAAGGCACCACCCTGCCCCCCATGGGCCTGCAAGCCGGTCGGGTCTGCGGCAGTTTCGCCCATATCATCGACGCTGTTGCGACACGCCGCGAAGAGGCGTAGCACTCTTGCTATGACCGACGCCGCCCTGCCCCAATCTGACGCACGAGCCCGACGCAATGTCTGGGTTCTGGTGCTGGCGCAGGCGTTTTTAGGCTCACAAATGGCGATGATTTTTGTCGTCGGCGGGTTGGCTGGGCAATCGCTTGCCTCCAATATCTGTTTCGCCACGTTGCCCATATCGCTGATCGTGATCGGATCCATGCTGGCCGCGACGCCCATGAGCGCGATCATGCAGCGCTTTGGCCGCCGCGCGGGGTTTTTGGTGGGCGCGTTGGCCGGTGCCTTGGGGGCCGCGGTGGGGGCCTATGGCCTTTATGTTGCATCCTTCCCGATCTATCTGCTGGGCTCGCTTTTCACCGGCATCTACATGTCGGCGCAGGGATTTTATCGCTTTGCCGCCGCGGATACGGCCAGTGAGGCGTTTCGGCCCAAAGCGATTTCTTACGTCATGGCAGGCGGGTTGGCGAGTGCCGTGATCGGGCCGCAACTGGTGAAGGTGACGGCGGAATCCATGGTGGTCCCGTTTCTGGGCACCTATTACGCGGTTATCGCGCTGAACCTGTTGGGTGCGTTATTGTTTTTCTTCCTCGACATCCCCAAACCGCCCCCTGCTGAAGAAGGCACACCCAAAGGTCGCAGCCGGATGGAGCTTTTGCGCACGCCGCGTATCGCGGTGGCGGTGATCTGTGCCACGGTATCTTACGCGTTGATGAACCTGGTGATGACATCGACACCGCTGGCCGTGGTGGGATGCGGGTTCACGACGGGCAACGCGGCGGATGTGGTCACAGGCCACGTGCTGGCCATGTTCGCCCCAAGCTTTTTCACCGGTCATCTGATCGTGCGTTTCGGCGTGGAACGCATCGTTGGCGCGGGGCTGGTTATACTGGCAGGGGCTGGTGCGGTGGCGTTGTCCGGTGTAGCGCTGGAGCATTTCTTCGTGGCGCTTATTCTGCTGGGGCTCGGTTGGAATTTCGGCTTCATTGGTGCCACCACCATGCTGGCCTCGGCTCACACGGTGGCCGAACGGGGCCGGATGCAAGGTTTGAACGACCTGATCGTTTTTGGCGGGGTGACTGTGGCCTCACTGGCCTCAGGCGGGTTGATGAATTGCTCAGGCGGGGATGCGGCCACGGGCTGGGCGTCGGTGAACATCGCCATGGCGCCGTTTCTTGTGCTGGCCGGGGGCGCGCTGATCTGGCTGACGCTGCGGCGCGAACCGGCATAGGCCGCAGCGACACCGACGGCTGGATATGAGCATATCTGGCCCAAAAGAAGTATGACGTCTTCTTTTGGGCCGAAATCACGCCCGCCGGAGGCTTAGACCCTTAAAAAGATGGCAGTTTGGACGCGTCAAACTCTGGCCCGGCCAAAAGTTCGACGCCGTCTTTGGTCATCCGCACTTCCACGCCAGCCGCCAAAAGCGCGGCTTTCATCGCATCCACCGGCGCGAAATCCTTGGTTTCTATGGCGGTGGCCCGGGTCTCATCAAACCGGGCCGCAAACGGCGCGAAGTCAAACTCAGGCGTCGCCGCCCAAGCCGGAGCAACCTCCCCCAGAAGCCCCAAAAACTGCAGCGCGCCTTTGAGCGCCGCCGCGTCGCCATCGGAAGACAGTTTGTGGCATACGGCCAGCGCGCCGGGAGTGTTAAGGTCATCTGCCAAAGCACTGATAATGCTCGAATCTATGGAACTCGGCGCCGCGCCATCCACTTGGGCGTACCACTTGCGCAGGGTCTTTTCCGCCTCTGCCGCTTTTGTCGCCGTCCAGTCCATCGGCTTGCGATAATGCGTGCTCAGAAAGACAAAGCGGATCACTTCACCCGGGATGCCTTGATCCAGCAGATCGCGCACCGTGAAGAAATTGCCCAGGGATTTGGACATCTTCTTGCCCTCGACCTGCAGCATTTCGTTGTGCAGCCAGTAGTGGGCGAAATCCCCATCCGGGAAGGTGCAGCGGCTTTGCGCGATCTCATTCTCATGATGCGGGAAGATAAGATCATTGCCGCCGCCATGGATGTCAAAGCTTTCGCCCAGTAGAGCATGCGACATGGCCGAGCATTCGATGTGCCATCCCGGCCGACCCCTGCCCCAAGGGCTGTCCCAGCCCGGCAAATCAGGAGTTGAGGGCTTCCAGAGCACGAAATCCATCGGGTTTCTCTTATAGGGCGCCACCTCAACTCGCGCGCCGGCGATCATATCCTCAACGGAGCGGCCAGAGAGTTTGCCATAGTGCTCTTTCCAACTATCGACGGAGAAAAGCACATGGGCCTCGGCCTCATAGGCGTGGCCCTTTTCAATGAGGATTTCGATCATCGCGATCATTTCCGCGATGTAATGCGTGGCGCGGGGCATCTTGTCGGGCACCAGCGTGCCCAGTTCGGCCATGTCATCGAGAAACCATTGGGTGGTCTGTTCCGTGATA
>JBCCAJ010000359.1:0-3653 GCA_039814845.1 Pseudomonadota bacterium
CCCAGCCATTCATCTTCTGCAACGCCAGGATTTCCCGCGCCAGTGCCCCGCAAGCGATCAGTAGAATCTGATCAAACTCTGCGGCGGTCGCATCCCATCCGCGTTCAGCTTGGTCGCCATCGGTCAGGTGCATGGTGCTGCTTTCCTTTCCTCCCAAGCTGCGCGCGTGAGCTTGAGGCAAACATACTCGGCCGCACCCGTTCCCAAATTCAATCGCCGCGCGGGTTCAGGCAGCGCGCCCAGTTTCGCCGTGGCCCTCTGGGACCGCAGATTGTCCGGCCCTATGTGGAACCACACCGCATCGAAATGGGCCAGTATGTGGTCGATCATCAGGCTTTTGAGGTCGAAATTCGTCTCTCCACCCCAAAACGCCCGCTCAAGAAATGTGAACCCGATGGACCGCGCGGGAGGGTCTTCGGGCGTGGAATAGTAACTGGATGTGCCGATGATCCGCTGGCTTTGTCCGTCCAACACCACAAGCGCGCTGCCCGTGCCAAGCAAGTGATCGAAATAGAGGTCAAACACCGGCCTCTCATATCGGGTTTTTGCCGGGTGCTGTTCCCAGATTAGCGGATCAGACGCCGCCGCATATAGTCCGTCGCGATCCTCCAAAGATAAAGGGCGTAGCATCACGCCACGCCCTTTTAGATGCGGTTGAGGGTTGAAACCCTCCCAGCTCATTTCATCCAGCCAGCTGGTTGTGCTTGCGGCCCACGAATTCCTTGGCCGTCTCCACCGCCACGGCGGCATCGCGGCAATAGGCATCCGCGCCGATGGCCTTGCCAAATTCTTCGTTCAAAGGCGCACCGCCCACCAGAACGATATACTCATCCCGGATACCCTGTTCGATGAGGGTATCAATCACAACCTTCATGTAAGGCATGGTGGTTGTCAGCAGGGCGGACATGCCAAGAATATCCGGCTCTTCCTTCTCAATGGCCTCGAGGTAGTTTTCGACCGGGTTGTTGATGCCGAGATCAACCACTTCAAAACCTGCGCCTTCCATCATCATGCCGACAAGGTTCTTGCCGATGTCATGGATGTCGCCTTTCACGGTGCCGATCACCATCTTACCCACGCGAGGCGCGCCGGTTTCGGCCAGAAGCGGTTTCAGGATCGCCATGCCACCCTTCATTGCGTTCGCGGCCAAAAGCACCTCAGGCACGAACAGGATGCCATCCCGGAAATCCTTACCCACAATGGTCATGCCGCCAACGAGCGCCTCAGTGAGGACCTGGTAGGGCATCCATTTGCGTTCCAGCAGGATGTTTACACCTTCCTCGATCTCTTCTTTGAGGCCGTCATAGAGGTCATCAAACATCTGCTGCACAAGCTCTTCGTCATCAAGCTCGGACAGGATGATGTCGTCTTCTTCCTCGGACATCGGCATACTCCCTGATGTGGCGGCCAAAGCGTGACCGCGTGGCTGTCTTTCGTGACCATTGGCTACTTTGGCCATATCGGACTGTTCAAATTGCGACATAGGCCGCACCCGATCCGACTTTTATATTAAAATATGATTCTGCGAATGTAGAAAATTTCATGTTTGACATGAGGTTATTGCGCATGTTCCGCATTTGTTCTAAACCCACGCCATGCCTGAGGATAACACCGTCGATCCACATCTGCGCCGACCTGGACGCGGGGCGTTGTCGAACGGGGCAGGGCGCTATGAAACTCTCTGCCGCCGGTTCGAAAGTGACGGCTGGCACCGTGAACCAGATGACACAGTTTTGCGCACCGAGGTGACGCAAGAGCGGCCTCGGTCCATCATCAGCTACAACAAATCCCCCGATCTGGGCTTTGACCGGTCCATCAATCCATATCGTGGCTGTGAACATGGATGTATCTACTGCTTTGCCCGGCCGAGCCACGCGTGGTTGGGCATGTCGGCGGGGCTCGACTTTGAAACGCGGTTGGTGGCACGGCCAAACGCGCCTGCGGTTTTGGAAGCGGAGCTGCGCAAGCCCAGCTACACCCCCGCCATGATCGCGATCGGCACCAACACCGATGCCTATCAGCCCATTGAAAAGACGCACAAGATCATGCGTGCCTGCCTGAAGGTTTTGCAGCGGTTCAACCACCCTGTGGGCATTGTCACCAAGGGCGCGCTGGTGGAGCGTGACATCGACATTCTGGCGGATATGGCCAGCCGTGGCCTCTCCCGCGTTGGTATTTCACTGACCACGCTGGATGCGGATCTGTCGCGCCGGATGGAACCCCGGGCGCCTTCACCCAAGCGTCGCCTGCAAACCATCGAACGTCTGACGCGGGCGGGGATCCCGGTACGCGTGCTGACATCGCCGCTGATCCCCGGCCTGACGGATCACGAATTGGAAGGAATGCTGGAGGCCGCAAAAAAGGCTGGGGCGCAATCGGCTTCTTGGGTGATGCTGCGCCTTCCCTTGGAGGTGTCAGACCTGTTTCAGGATTGGCTGTCTACCCATTATCCAGACCGCGCACCGCGTGTGATGGGCCTTTTGAGAGACATGCATGGCGGCAAACCATACAGTTCCGACTGGCACAAACGTATGCGAGGGGAGGGCCATTACGCCCAGATCATCGCCAACCGTTTCCGCCGCGCGACCCGCAGCTTGAATATCGAACAGCGTCTTCCCGACCTGCGAACAGACCTTTTCAAACGGCCGCCCGAAAAGGGCGATCAGCTCAATCTGTTTGGATAAGTCTTTCTTTTTGCTTTAAATATCCCTGCTGGAAGCAAGCCATTTCAACAACAGGTCCGACGCCGCCGTGACCTTTCTCGCCGAGGCGCAGGTGCACCTTCTTCTGTCCCATCTACAGCCGAGGAAAACGCGCCGAGCTTTTCGACAATCAACTCCGGACTGGGGCTTTCGCCCTTCTCGTGGGTCTCAAGGGCGGCGCGCATGCGGCCGAGGTGCTCGGCCATGGTGCCACAGCACCCGCCGATGATTTTTGCCCCCGCATCTCGGGCAAGAACGGCATAATCGGCCATAAGGTCGGGCGTGCCGTTGTAGAGTATTTCACCATCGACATATTGCGGGATGCCCGCGTTGGCCTTGGCAATAATAGCACGCTCCGATCCTTGCGCCTTAAAGCCCAGGACCGTGCGCAACAGATCCGAGGCACCCACACCGCAATTGGCCCCAAAAGCCTGCGGTTTGTGGTCAATCTTTTCCACCATCTCTGCCATCGCAGCGGAGGTGACACCCATCATGGTCCGCCCTGCGGTGTCAAAACTCATGGTCCCGCACCAAGGCATATCAACCATTCCAAAGGCTTCTGCAGCCGCGCGGTATTCTTCGGGGGCAGAGATCGTCTCCAGCCACAGCACATCAGCCCCGCCTTCTTTGAGCCCTTCGGCCTGTTCGTGGAAAATCTCAACCGCCAGTTCGTGGGTCAACTCACCCATCGGTGCCATGATCTCTCCGGTCGGGCCCACGGAACCCGCAACGATGACGTCTCGGTTCTGACGGTCGGCGACGTCGCGGCCGATCTCAGCTGACATGCGCGACAGCTCCCGCGCTCGGTGCCCTGCATTGTGCAGCTTCAACCGGGCTGAATTGCCGCCAAAGGAATTGGTCAGAAAAAGATCGCTTCCCGCATCCACGGCAAGTGAGTACAGCTTATCAATCCGGTCGGGATGTTCTTCATTCCAAAGTTCCGGCGCATCG
>JBCCAJ010000013.1:0-14870 GCA_039814845.1 Pseudomonadota bacterium
AGATCGGCATTGGTGTAATGTCCGTATTTCTTCTTGGCAGGCGGGTTCACGATCCCTGCGATATGGCCTGACTCCGACACGATAAAGGTCTTACTCTTTGACCCTGCCTTCTGAAAGCCGCGATAGCAGTCTTTCCACGCCGCAATGTGATCCGTCTCGCAGGTCACTGCCATAATCGGCACCGTGACATCTTTGATAGACAAGGTTTCCCCAAGCAAATCAAAGCCTTCGCCCACGTAGTCATTGCTTTGACAAAGCCCGCGCAGATATTCCATCGTCATCTTGCCCGGCAAGTTCGCGCCATCGCCGTTCCAATAAAGCAGGTCAAAGGCGGGCGGTGCCTCCCCCATCATGTAGCTGCGCACAGCCGGCGTGTAGATCAGATCGTTGGAGCGCAAAAACGACATGGTGCGCCCCATAATGAAGGACCGCAAAATGCCCTGATCCTCAATCTCTTCCTCAATCCCGTCGACAAAATCATCCTGCAGGAAGGGCGTGAATTCCCCCTGTTCGGAAAAATCGGTGAGCGCGGTGAAGAAGGTCGCGGATTTGATCGTCTTGTCGCCTTTCTTGGCCAACAAGGACAATGTCAGATGCAAGGTTGTCCCGGCGATGCAATAGCCCACCGCGTTGACCTGCTTTTCGCCGGTGATGGCCTTCACCTGATCAAAAGCGGCCAGATAGCCCTTCTCAATGTAATCACCCATGCCCACATCCGCATGGCTGGCATCGGGATTGACCCAGGACACGACAAAAAGCGTGTAGCCCTGTTCCACCACCCATTTGATCAGGCTGTTCTGGGCCTTGAGGTCTAGGATGTAGAATTTGTTGATCCAGGGCGGGAAAATGACCAGCGGGATCTTGTGCACCTGCTCTGTCGCAGGCGCGTACTGGATCAGCTCCATCATATCGTTGCGATAGACGACTTCCCCCGGCGTCGTGGCGATGTTTTCGCCCAGCTCAAAGGCGCTTTCATCGGCCAGACGCACGACCATTTCGCCGCGATTGGCCTCTAGGTCAGCAACAAGGTTTTCCAGCCCCTTCACAAGGCTGTCGCCCTCGGTCTCAACGGCCTTTTCCAGCGCGTCGGGGTTGGTGCCCAGAAAATTCGTCGGCGCCATCATGTCGATGATCTGGCGGGAGAAATATTCCAGCCGCCGCTTTTCCTTGGGCGGCATATCCTCAATATCAGCCACGGCCTGTTCCACGGCGTGCTTGTTGAGCGCGTATTGCTGCTTAATGTAGTGGAAATAGGGATGCGTTTCCCAAAGCGGGTTGGAAAAGCGTTTGTCGCCTTTCAGCGGATCCTCTTCGCCATCCGCGTCACCACCTTCGGGCGCGCGGCCTGTGGCCAGTGCCTGTTGCGCCTCCATAAAATGGCGCACCGACTTGCCCCAGAATTCAAGTTGGCTTTCGTACATCCGACCCGGATTTTCGAACATGTCCTTCCAGAAAGACGTCGCCGCCGTCGCAAAAAGGTCGTTGCTGGGCCCGTTCAGCGTTGGGTTTGCCGGGTTGCGATCGGCCAATGCCTGCACCAGTCGAGTGGATAACTCCTCCACCCGTTCAAGGTTGGCGTTCAGTTTCTCAAGTTCTTTACCGGAACCGGCGTTCGCCGTTGCCATATTGTAATTAACCTTCTAAGTTTCTGCTATGCAGCATTTACGTCGCTCGGTTGGGAGAGAGCAGTGCGACGATACCACGACTGATGCCCGACCAAAGGAGACGACGATGCGCTACATGGTGACCTACGACTGGATGGAAACCCTCCGCAACACCAATCAGTGGCTTGGGGCCACCGCCCTTTCAATGTCATCATACCCCCTCTTTTCTATGGTTCCAAACCCTGCATTTCAATGGATGGCTGCTTGGGGCGAAGTGACGGAACGTACTTTTCAGCGAATGGTCGTCAAACCGGACTGGGGCATCGAATCTATCACTGGCGAAGACGGCCGCGATCACCTGATCCGCGTTGAGCCAGTTGTGGAACGCCCCTTTGGCGATTTGGTGCGATTCGACGTCGCCGGCCGCGCAGACATGGATCGCCGCGTGTTGCTTATCGCGCCCATGTCGGGCCATTACGCAACGTTGCTGCGGTCCACCGTACGGTCTTTGCTGCCTGATTGTGACGTTTTTGTCACCGATTGGCACAATGCCCGCGACATTCCAGTGTCCGAGGGCAACTTTGATGTGGAAGATTACACGCTTTACCTCGTGGATTTCATGAAAGAGCTGGGCAGCGATCTGCATGTGATCGCCGTGTGTCAGCCGGCACCGTTGGCCCTCGCCGCCACGGCTTATCTATCCGAACACGACCCTGACAGTGTACCGCGTACCATGACCCTGATCGGCGGGCCCGTCGATCCCAATGCCGCGCCCACGGATGTCACGGATTTTGGTCACCGCGTCACCATGGGGCAGCTGACGGAAACGATGATCCAGCGCGTGGGCTTCAAGTACAAAGGCGTGGGCCGGATGGTCTATCCCGGCTTGTTGCAACTGGCCTCCTTCATGTCGATGAACGCCGACCGCCACAGCTCCGCTTTTTCTGATCAGATCGGGCGGGTTGCCCAGGGTCTGGCCAGCGACCACGACAAACACAACAAATTCTACGATGAATACCTCGCCGTGATGGATATGCCCGCAGAGTTTTACCTGTCGACGGTTGAGAGGATCTTCAAAAACGGAGAGATTGCGCGCAATGCGTTCACGGTGGATGGCCAACAGGTGGATATCGGCAAGATCGCCAATGTGGCCGTGAAAACCGTGGAAGGTGGCAAGGATGATATCTCTGCCCCCGGCCAATGCGTGGCGGCTCTTGATCTGCTCACGGGTCTCGACGACAGCAAAAAGGCAAGCTACATCGAACCTGAAGCAGGCCATTACGGTATTTTCGCGGGCAAGTCCTGGCGCAACAATATCCGGCCATTGGTGCTTGATTTCATTGATGCAAATTCCGAGGCCCCCGCGGCGCGGAACCGGACGTCTCCAAAGAAAAGCAAAGCCAAGAAACCGAAAGCTGCGTTGAAAGCAGTCTAGGGCTTTTCCTTAAACTCGTCACGATTCAGACGTCAATTCAAGCGCCGCCCCGTGAAGACGGGACGGCGCAGGGTCAGACGTTAATCGTCAGGATAGGCCCGGCCGTGAAACGGGTCATACGCGCTAGCGTTCACCGATCCGCTTTGCATCACCATCAAAGGTCGGCAAGGACATCACGAACGGATCCGTCGGATAGCCCAACGCCTGTTCTTCCAGGATGCCCACGGCGATCTCTTCGCCCATCCGCGCGCTATCATAGTAATCCGAGAAGTAATGCACCCCGGCCATGTTGCGCCCGATGGAGATGTTGGCGCAAAGCTTGTTCAGTTCCCCCTCCAAGGTCAGAGGGCAACACCCGGAATGATCGGCAGGTTTGCCATCCTCGCCCGGTTTGCAATCGACATCGTAGTCTTCCCAGCGGAGCTTTTTGCCGTTCTCAACCACCTCATAGGCGCCGTATTCCACTTTCTCGGCCGCATCGATCTGGTTTTTGCCATAAAATCCGGCCACCCCATCGACCTTGGCAAACACGGCTGAGGTGTCAAAAAACGCCTTCAGCATGGTCACACAGGCCCCCGCAACGGTTGCGTGCCCTGCCCCATAGGTCGGGTGCATGGGCGATCCTTCGGCAAAGGCCATCGGCAAAAGCGCCGTGGATTCCCCGCCGTTGGGATGGTTTTCGTTGCAGTGGATCACCGCTGCGATCGTTTTGGCCAGATCATGGCGCATCTTGGTGAAGGCACAGCAGAGCGATGGATGCGCCGCATCAATGTCCTCGGCCTTTTCAAGCCGCCCGGCCAAGGCCTCAGGCCGCAGCCGCAGGTGGTTGTTGAACTTCTGATAGCGCACGGCCTTCAGGCCACGGGTGGCCACCTCGGTCACAAGGCTCAGGATATGCGGCCCGCCGTAAAGGGCAAACCCGCCCGCGTTCACATCGACGCTGTCACCCGAGGCCGCATTGATCATGAGCTTGTGATCATCCGACCCTGACAGAAGATCGAAAGACGGATCAAACGGCGTCCCGTTGCCCAAGAGGATCAGACAAGCGTTCAGATAGGCCTGATAAAGCGCATCAAAATGCACGTAAGTTGCCAAATCCCTTGGCGTGTAGATGAAGCGGCGTTTCTTGCTGGTGAACTTCTGGCCCGCCCCCGGCCCGGGCACATAGCCCTTCTGCACATGAAGCCAATCAAGCCATTTCATCATGTAGTCGTCATTCACATCCGCTTCGAGCACGCGCTGATCGATGACCTGACCGCCATAGGTGATGTAGCCTTGTTCGGGTGATGTCGTTGCGCCTTGATCCACATTGCCGATCAGCATGAGCTGGGAAATGTAGGGCCCGTTATCGACCCCCGGACTGGACCCACGGAACACATTCTGACGGGTCAACTGGCCGTCCTCGTTCAAGCGGGGCCGACCCTCAAACCCGTCTTGGGCGTAGGCAAGATGGTTGAGCCGCTCGATCGCAGCATCAATGTGTTTGGCATCCTTGCCGCCCTTTTTATCGAAAAGGTGAAAAGGCTTGTCGCGCAAAAGCGCAAGTTCATACACCTCTGCCATCTCGAAGGTTAGCTCGTCCGAGCACAGCTCTGGTGCGGGTGTCATGGTGACGGCCTGACAATCGGGGCCTTGCAAATCATGAACCACGCCTGCGGTCGGCGCTTCCCATTTGCGCCGTTTCTTTTCCCGGGGCACGGGCACGCGGCTAGTGAAGGGTTCGATGAACGCGTTGTCGATGGCGGAGCGGAACGCCTGAAAATGGCTTGCATCCGCGACAAGGCCGGTGGCTTCGCTATGCTCCAGCCCCTTGGTAAAGCTCATCGGGTAGCAGGCCGCGCTGTAACGGGCCTCATCCGGGTTCGCCTCATGAACGGGATGGTGACGGTGGCGGGCTTTCTCTGCGGCTTCTACTCGAAAACGATAGGCAGATTCTGCACGGTCTTTGGGCATAATGACCTCCTTAAATGTAGGGCATGCCCATCGGATCTGTGGATTTTAATTCGGCACCACGACCGATGGGAAATGGCCCTGATTGCGCCACCAAAAACGGCGGCAAAAATACGATTCAAAAAATTAATTCGGGGAACACCCCTGATCCTATAAATGGGCACGGCGGGGTTGCGTGTCAACTCGCTCGGCGAGAAAGTTCCTACAATCATCAATCAGTGGATGTATGGGAAGCCACCCGGCCCGGGCACCTGCCCCCCTCAACAAACCGGGTCAGCCGATCACCAAACACCCCAACGTACGGCGCAGCGCATCGGACAATTCGTCAACCGTTTCAGTCGCCACGTAAAGCCCACCCGTGGCCTCCGCGAGGCACTTCACTTCACCCGCCACGCGGGCAAATTCATCTTTGCCATTCCACGAAAACGGATCGAACACCAAGCGAAACCCGATCACATGCACGGTCAAGTCGCGGCCCTCTGCCGCCAGTCGTTTCCCCAGCGCGCAAGGCGCTCCGCCGCAGGTTTCCGACCCATCCGTGACCAACACCACGATCCCAGGTTTTCTTTCATAGTCAAGCACTTGCGCGGCTTTCTCCACCGACAATGTCAAGGGGGTTAGGCCCGAAGGTTCCATCGCATTGATCGCGTCGATTACTGGGGCTGCGGCGTTGTGCTGAGGCAGAAGATGCAGGCTAATCCGACGGCACAGAAACGTACTGCCCGGCCCATAGGTCATCAAGCCAATACGGCGCACCGGGGCCACTTCGGGCAGCACGTCAGTTATGGCCAACCGCGCTTCGTCAATGCGCGTGGGACCTTCAGCCCCAAACCCCAGATCAGCCATAGAGGACGATCCATCAAAGACCAGCATCGCATCGCGGGTGCACAGTCCCGCACCCTCGGAAGGTGCGCCCCCGAAGGTCAGCGCCAGCATGGCCAACCCAATCGGTACGCTTCGATTCAGTTTCCCCATCATGCGCAGACCATAGACCAATCTGTACGCCGCCAACGTCACAACAAAGCGAGGCTCAGAAAAAGAGGCATCCGGTTGAGCGGTCCAGGGTCAGGTTATCAGGATGAAACTGGGGCCGTGGCGCGCTGAAACCAATGGAAAAGCTCGTCTATCACTTCTTCGGGTTGCTCCAACATCGGCAGATGACCCGACCCTTGGAACACCCGCAACCGCGCTTGCGGGATAAGGTCAGCCATCAATTCATGCCGCTTCACCGGCGTCAGTCGATCATAGGCCCCGCAAAGCACCAGAACCGGCACCTGACAGCGCCGCAGCACGCCTTGGTAATCCCGACGCCGCTGCAGCGCGCGGATTTGGCGGATGATTGTTTCTTCCCCCAAATGGGTGGCCATGCTGAGCGTCAGCCCCAGAACTGACGCCCGCGCAGGATCAGGGGCAAGCGTATCTGGCCGGATGATCATGTCCACCGCCTCATCCAGCCGCCCCGAGCGCAGCTTGATGATCACAGGTTCATAATCGCCTGAGGATTGCGGCGTCTCCGCCAGCGAATTGGTGTTCATCAGGGCAAGCCGACTGACCCGATCCGGCGCACGGCGCAAAATCTCCATCGCGACGACGCCGCCCATGGAATGACCCGCCAGGTTGAATCGGCGCGGCAGCGTGTCAAGCAGTCGAGAGGCAATCTCCTCCACCCGGTCGCCCACGGTCACGGGGGCCACGGTGACGGGGATGTGGGGGCTGAAAGCGGCGATCTGAGGCTCAAACACACGGGAATCCGACATAAGCCCCGGAAGAAACACCAAAGGATCCCGCATCGATCTAAGCCCCTTATTCTTTTGCGGGATTTAGCCCGGCAATGGCCTGTCTTGCAACGCTCAATCGGGGTATTGGATGCCGCGGAAGGGCGGGAAATCGGCGTATCTTGCCTGTCGGGCGGACAACGGCTCAGACGGGTCCGCACCCGCAGCCAGAAGTTTTCCTTTTGGCGTGATGTAACTGGAAATCGTCCGCAGCGGACGCGCCCGCCAAGTCAGGTTGAACGCGGCTAGTTTAGGGAAAAACCAAAGGTCGGAATAAGGCAGATGATCATGGACCCACCACGCCAGATCGCGCCAGTCGCGCCCTTTTTCGTAACGATCGGCAAACCAAGGGATCACCACGGACGTGCACGCGCCGGGGCCCGCATCCCCTTCAACATCCCAGATATGATGCCCATAATTCAGTTCATTTCTGGCGCAGTTGAGTTTGTTTTCATTGCCAAATTGGTTCAGATCGGGGCTGCGATAGGCAGACCGGATGGCGATGCGCCCAAAGGTTTCTTCCAGCGGATCAAGAACCTGTTCGCACAATGCGCGGCCATTCTCGATGGCCAACTTCGGATTGACCGGGATATTGGGTTTGCCGTGAAAATTTCCGATCTCCGAGTACAGAAAGTCACGCATGTAAAAATGGCGGCTCAACCGAACGCGGCCAAAATCTTCAAGGCTCGCCATGCTTGCAGGTTGTCGCATTTCAAAGTCCCCCTACCCAGTCCACTATCGCTTGCGTCGCTGGCCCCGTATTGGCGGGCGACAAAATATCCCCGGCAATGACATGGGCGTTGGGATCGACGCCTTTGCCCAGGGCCGGTGACGCCGTCGTAACCGGGCCCGCCCATTGCCCGGCGATCTCAGTCGTCAGCGTGCCATCGACGATCTTGTCCTCTTCAGAATAGTAAAACAAGACCGGCACATTGATGCTTGTGTGATCCGCGCGCGCGGCTGCCCGGGCAATCGCGGCCATGGGGAAGAGCGCAGTAGAGGGGTAGTCATACGTCCAAAACCGCGCATGTTGATCATTTTGCGGCTCAAATCCCCAGCGTCGCCCGGCCAGATACGGCACCCAGTAACGTCCCGCGGGAAGGTGCAGCAGCGCGGCCTTGGGATCGGCCACGCCAAAATTGGGGGAGATCAGCACCATACCCTTCACTGCCTCCATCATCCCAGGGTCGTCTGCCGCGGCCGCCACCACAAGGCTTGCGCCGGTTGACGAGGCGATGATCACCACCTCACGCCCCACATGCCGCGCGATGCCAAGCACCTCATCCAGATCCTCGCGCCATTCACTGGCCCGCGCCCGGCCAAGCGCTTCAGGCGTTCGGGCATGGCCTCGCAGACGGGTGAACACCAGATTGGCGTCAAGCGCCGTGGCCACGCGATCGGGCATTGGCCGCATGGATTGAAGGGACCCGGAAAACCCATGGACATAGACCACGGCCATATCCGTTGGCACATCCTTCAGCGCCCGCCAGATGACGCGTTTTTCAAGGCCCGGTTTGATATCCGTGAACCGCCCTTCCTGTAGCTGCAGATAGGTGTCAACTCCGTCCCGCAAGAGGCTGCGGTCAAACGACGTTTCGGGCTGAAGGGGTTCACGAGGCCCGAAGATCATCACCAGCGTGAACAGCGCTGCAACCCCCAGCAAGCTTAGCCAGACCAGTCGCAGCAAGCGTTCCATCACCAGGCCCCGATGCGGGTCAGCACGTCTTCCACGGTATCGGTGATCAGGGTAAGGCAATCAGGATCTGAGAACCGGTGATCCGCCCCATCCACCAGCGTAAGCCGCATGTCCGATGATTGCGCGTGATCCAGCAAGCGCAGGGCGACGGACATATCCACATCTGCATCAGCTGTGCCCTGCAAAGACCTGACGGGGAATGGTAATTTCAGCGGCTCGCGCAGAACAAGCTGGGAACGGCCGTCTTCGATCAATCGCTTGGTGATGATGTACGGCTCACCATAATCGGACGGCAGAGCCACTTGGCCCTCAGCCTCAAGTGTGGCCCGCTGATCCGTGTCAAACCCGGCCCACATGCTGTCTTCGGTGAAATCGGGGGCCGCAGCAATGGTCACCAGCCCCGCCATGCGGTCCGGCATGGCACGGGCGACCAGCAGCGAAATCCACCCGCCCATAGATGACCCCACCAGCACCTGTGGGCCTACTGTGAGCGCAGTGATCACCGCCTTGGCGTCAGCGGCCCAATCCCCAATCGACCCATCTGTGAAGGCCTCAGAGGATTGGCCATGGCCCGAGTAATCAAATCTCAGAAACGCCCGGCCCGTGGCCTTGGCCCAGTCTTCCAAATAAACCGCCTTGGTCCCGTCCATGTCGGATTTGAAGCCGCCGAGGAAAACCACCCCGGGGCCGCGCCCGTCGGTTTGAACATAAGCCAGCCGGCGCCCCTCCGGGCCGTCCACGAACTGTACTTCGGCCATTGCATCCCCTTTCGTACCTGCCTGACACTTGGCCAATAAAAGATACGAATTTCAAGGGGGGTCAGCCGACGCTCAGCCCTTACATTATGGAGCCGAGCCGCATCTCAATATTGTGTAAAAGCCCGTTGCCGATCTGCCCATTGCGCCGCTCAGTGGCGGCAGAGGCCCAGCCTGTGGACCTCTCATGTTCTCGGGGGTCTTCATCGTCCGTTGCCCGCATGTCAGGCGTCCCGCGCACGGGTTGTTCAGAGGTTTCCATGTCCCACGTCCCAAAAGCTGTTCGCTGCCTCAAATGACCTCTCTGGCCACGATAACCTGCATAAAACAGGAATCACGCGACCGCAAGAAAAAAATCGTTCAATTTCAGTATGTTACTGTGAACAATTGCGTGCAAATGTGCACAGGCGCATACGATTGGACACATCGGACACAAAAAAGCCGGCCTCGGTGGGCCGGCCTTCGCGAAGGGTAATGTTTGGTCAGCCGCCGATATAGGGCTGGCACCGCGGGCGGAAGAACACTTTTTGATTGTGCAAACGCCCCAAAAGATCATGGATCTCGCGCACCTCTTCGGTGGTTTCCTCGCAAAGCTGCACTTCATCACGCACCGCGCAGTGGTCTTCATGGGCCTGTTCGGACAACCCGCGCTTTTTGTCACGCAGTGCGGATTCGATCAGGTCAATGTCTTCAACCGAGAGTTCGAAATTCTTGTTGTAGGCTGCCATCATCATCCCCTTTTTCGGGCCCTTTCGGACCCCGTGCCGTACACGTGTTCGCTCACTGATGTTCTATATAGTGTAAACAAATGGCTTGATAAGGGGAAAATATCAAGGTCAAAAAATCATTCTGCGTCAAACTGTTACAACCTGCACTGCGCGCCATTGTATACAGATTTTGCATGCATTTGTACGCATTGAACCAGATCAAGGACTTACGGCGGTATCCTTCGCCTGCGTCAGCATGCTTGACTTGATCACAGGGCTGCGTCATTGAGCGGGCACAAACCCGCAACCGGGCGTTCCGTGGGCGCCAAACTGACGAGGAGACAAGGCTGATGGCCTCTATTTCCCTGACTTTCCCTGATGGCAACTCTCGTGACTTCGACGCAGGCGTGACCCCTGCTGAGATCGCGGCCTCCATTTCCAATAGCCTCGCCAAAAAGGCCATTTCGGCCCATGTGAATGGTGAGCATTGGGATCTGCAATGGCCGATCACCGAAGATGCCAAAATCGCCATCAACACGATGAAAGACGAAGACCCAGCGAGTGAGCTGGTCCGTCATGACCTGGCGCACATCATGGCCCGCGCGGTGCAAGAGATTTGGCCAGACACCCAGGTGACCATCGGCCCGGTCATCGACAATGGTTGGTATTATGATTTCGACCGCGCAGAGCCTTTCACGCCAGACGATCTGGGCGTGATTGAGAAAAAGATGAAAGAAATCATCAACCTGCGGGAGCCTGTTCGCACCGAAGTGTGGGAGCGCGACCGCGCGATCCGGCACTACACGGACGCGGGTGAGCCCTATAAGGTCGAACTGATCGAAAGCATTCCGGGCGATGAGCCGCTGCGCATGTATTGGCACGGCGACTGGCAGGATCTGTGCCGTGGGCCCCACCTGCAACATACCGGGCAGGTTCCGGCGGATGCCTTCAAACTGATGTCCATCGCGGGCGCCTATTGGCGCGGTGACAGTGACCGCCAGATGCTGCAACGCATCTACGGCGTGGCCTTCACGGGCAAGGAAAAGCTGAAGGCGCATCTGACCATGCTAGAGGAGGCGGCAAAGCGCGATCACCGCAAACTGGGTCGAGAAATGGACCTCTTCCACATTCAGGAAGAGGCGCGCGGCCAGATTTTCTGGCACCCCAACGGATGGAAGGTTTACACCGCGCTGCTCGATTACATGCGCCGGATGCAGACCCGCGATGGCTACCTGGAAGTGAACACGCCCGAGGTGGTCGAACGCTCCCTTTGGGAAGAAAGCGGGCATTGGGACAAGTACCAGGAAAACATGTTCATCGTAGAGGTAGATGAAGACCACGCCCGCGAAAAGGCGATCAATGCGCTGAAACCGATGAATTGCCCGGGTCATGTGCAGGTCTTCAATCAGGGGATCAAATCCTATCGCGACCTGCCGATGCGGTTCTGTGAGTTCGGATCGTGCCACCGCTATGAGCCCTCGGGCGCGTTGCATGGGATCATGCGGGTGCGCGGGTTCACGCAGGATGATGGGCATATTTTCTGTTCGATGGATCAGATCACGTCTGAATCGAAGAAGTTCATCTCTTTCCTTGCCAAGGTTTACGCCGATCTTGGCTTCACAGACTGGACGGTGAAATTGTCGACCCGGCCCGAAAAGCGGATCGGCAGTGATGAAACCTGGGATGTTTTGGAAAAAGCCCTGGGCGATGCCTGTAACGCAGCTGGGTATGAGTTTGAGCTGCTGCCCGGTGAAGGGGCGTTTTATGGGCCAAAACTGGAATTCACCCTGACGGACGCCATTGGCCGGAACTGGCAATGCGGCACGCTGCAAGTGGACACCAACATGCCAGAGCGGTTGGGTGCGCAATATGTGGCGCCGGACGGGTCGAAACAGACGCCTGTCATGCTGCATCGCGCGACACTTGGGTCCTTTGAACGCTTCATCGGCATTCTGATCGAAGAGCACGCGGGCAAACTGCCCTTCTGGCTGGCCCCGCGTCAGGTGGTCGTGGCTTCGATCGTATCGGAGGCCAATGACTATGTGGAACAGGTGGCCGAAGCCCTGTGTGCCGTGGGCGTGCGGGCGGAAACCGATCTGCGCAATGAGAAGATCAACTACAAGGTCCGCGAACACTCCGTCGGCAAAGTGCCGGTGATCCTCGCCTGCGGCATGCGGGAAATGGAAGAAGGCACTGTGACGGTGCGGCGCTTGGGTGAAAAGCAAACCTCTGTACAAAGCCTGGATGCGGTGAAAGCTGCTCTGGGATCAGAGGCCATGCCGCCTGACCTGACGGCGCAGGTCATGGCTGGCGCTGCCGCTTAGAACGTCTTTTCTGGTTTGTGGAACAGTGACCTTTGACATGAACCCATAGCCTGCTGGCCGACAGAGCCGGGCATCGACAGGCCGCGGAATGGCGTACCGACCGGTGATCGGCGCGCTTTATCGTTCAATGTCATTGCTAACGCAGAGCCGCGCCCGGCCCCACGAAATCGCCAGTCCGGGGGGGCGGCCTGGCGATGCCCGGCGGCGGGTAAACCCGCCTTGATCCCGGGCGGGTTTCAATTCGAATAGTTGCTCAAGGTCTTCAAACAGCTGGCTGCGCTGGCTTCAAAAATGTGCCTTCTCTTCATCCGGCTTGCCCGCCGCGATGGCGAGAATGCCGCCCAGCGTCACGAATCCGATGGGGAACATGGTGAAGACGTTGAAATTATAGGCGTAAAACATCATCCCGCCTGAGATCAGCATCAGGATACCACCCCAAAGCGCGCGGGCCCGCGCCATGGATCCGCCAGCAATTGCAAGGATCGGGGCAAGGAAACTCACCGTGCGGATCAATTGATAGCGGTCGACCTGTTCGGCGATGCCGTCAATTTCGCCGTAAGCATCAATCGCCTCGGTATAGGCAAAGCTAAAAAAGCCAATCAAGATGGCCATTACGCCACCGATCACACCCAGCATCAGGGCTGCGTTGCGCATGTTGTCACTCCGTTACTTTATCTTCACTTAAACATGGCAGGGCGTTCATCCAACCAATTGGTCCTGCACATCTTTTTTCCAGCCTAGGTACATCTGATCGTCGGCCACAATCAGCGGGCGCTTCATCAACGTCGGATGCGCCTTGATCAGGTCGAGCGGCGCGCCCGCGCGGTCCTCTTCTGACAACTCGCGCCATGTGGTCGAGCGGGTGTTCAGCAGGTCTACCCCGAACTGATCCAATGCAGCATACAGCACATCCTCCGGCACACCATCGGCGCGCACATCGACAAAATCCACCTCACCCAGCGCCTTGAGCGCTTTCCTACAGGTGTCGCATGTCTTGAGGCCGTAAAGTACCATCGCGTAATCGCCCAATTTTTAGTCCGTTAAGGCATGTTTAGACCGCCTTAACAAAAAGTTCACGACAGTTTTTCTTGCCTTTTGCCGCAGACGATCAATCATCTTAGGGGCGAACAGACTTTAGGAGCACCGTGCGATTGACGTGCACGACCCTACCTTGGTCCGTTTAAGAAAAGAACCGGCCAGCACCGGAGAAGTGACGACATGAAGGAGATACGGCATGCCGACCGGCACCGTAAAATGGTTCAACACCACCAAAGGCTTCGGCTTTATTGCACCCGATGATGGCGGCAAGGATGTGTTTGTGCACATTTCGGCCGTCGAACGCGCAGGCCTCACGGGCCTTGCTGACAATCAAAAGGTCGAATTTGAAATGATCGACGGGCGCGATGGGCGTCAGATGGCCGGAGACCTTAAGGCTCTGTGACCTGTCTCACCCGTTGAGGGTTCGGCTTTGCGTGCTGTCCTAGGCGCGCAGCAAAACCCCTTGGATCCGATTTCTTTTGCAGGATGGCTCCGATCAAAAGAGCGCCGCCCCATGGGCTGCGCTCCTCTTCGATCATTATGCAGGGCGGCGGTTCAGCAGCCCTTTTCGCCTTCCTGACACACCTGCGACGGTGTCGTCTCTCCTTTGTCGAGGAAGACGACCGGCTGATGGCGCACAGGTGCCGGGTGACGCATCATTTCCCGATAGGTCACATGCGTATTCGGCTGACCGCAGCAGATCACACCGCCCATGGAGATAGGCTGAAGGCCCGCGGGGCAGAAGTTATGACCGTGATACGGGAAATATTTCATTCCATCCGCCATGGCAGGGGCGGCGACCAGCGCAATAGCGGTGGCAAAAGACAGGATACGCATGAATTTCTCCTCAGGCGGTGGCGTAGCAGACCATCCGACGTTACCCACAATCCTGCGCGCGTCAAAGGCTTTAAACAGTTTTCTATTGCAAAAATCAGCGTTTAGAACGGATTTTGGAGGTATCCACAGGGTTATTCATCCAAAATCGCCTGAAACTCGCGCCATTCACCTTTCGACATACCGGATGTTTCCTGGCTCACCTCTTCGCCCTTCAGCATGCGGCGGACGCAGTCCAGCGCGGTGGCGGACATGGACGCGCCGCCCAGGCGGTAGTCTTCAAATGCGGCATAGGCGAAGGGCACCCAGTCGGCCACGATCTTGCACATGGCATCGGCATAGACGCGGATTTCATACTGCGCATGGGCATCCGCGCGCAGGCGCAGGAAGTGCAAAAGGTTATGCAGATCCACCTTCCAGTACCATTGCGTGTAGATATTGGCCGGCAGGTTCATGCGTGCCAATTCACGCGCCAAACCCTGCTGGCCATCCTGATTGATCATCTCTTCATAATGGTCATAGGTCCGCGTGCTGTCAGCCTTCAGGATTTCCAAGACCCGCGCGGCCTCATCCCCCGTCAGCGCTTCCCCCCTGCCTTGATTGTTCACCACCGATTGCGCGGCCAGTTGGTCGGGCGCGGGGATATAAAACTCACGATCCAGGATCGAATAGCGCGCGGAGTATTCGTTTACATTGGCCGTGCGGTGGCGGATCCATTGACGCGCCACAAAAACCGGCAGCTTCACATGCAG
>JBCCAJ010000179.1:0-5901 GCA_039814845.1 Pseudomonadota bacterium
CACATTGCCGCCTGAGATGGTGCATATCACGGCGTCCCCCTCAATCTCGTCAGCATGGAACAGGGCGGCGGCGACGGCGACCGCGCCTCCGGGCTCCGACACCAGCTTCAAACGTTGAAAAATCAAAGCCATGGCACGTAACGCTTCGTCTTCGGTGACGACAATGCCGGGACCGACGAGGCGTTTGAGAATGGGAAATGTAATCTCCCCCGGTGCAGGGGTCAGGATGGCGTCACAGATGTTGCCGGACATCTGACTGTTGGTCTCCACCGCCCCGGATTTGAGGGAACGGGCGACATCGTCAAAGCCCTGAGGTTCCACCGGGCGCACGCGCATGCCCGGCGCTTCCGCCTCGAGCGCCAGGGCAATACCAGAAGTAAACCCTCCGCCACCACAACACACCAGCACTTCGGCCTCTATGACGCCCTCAGCGCGGGCCTGCTCGGCAATCTCAAGCCCGCAGGTGCCCTGACCGGCGATCACCTGTGGCTCATCATAGGGTTTGATGAGCGTCATGCCGCGTTCTTGCTGGATTTGCTCCCCAAGCGCTTCGCGGCTTTGACCATTCGGGCGGTCATAAAGGATCACCTCGGCCCCCAGAGCGCGGGTGTTATCGATCTTCAACTGCGGCGCATCATTGGGCATGATGATCACGGATGGCACACCAAATTCTGCCGCCACACGGGCCACGCCTTGGGCGTGATTGCCGCTGGAAAACGCCAGAACGCCCTTGGCCCGCGTGTCAGGATCGAGCGCGGAAACCGCTGAGCGCCCGCCGCGATATTTGAAACTGCCCGTGTGTTGCAAGCATTCGGGTTTCACGAAAAGCCGCCGCCCCGCGATTTCATCAAGGAACGGCGAATTCATCATTGGCGTGCGCAGTGCGTGTCCGTCAAGCCGCTCTGCGGCGGCGCGGATCATGTTGATATTACTCATGAAAGTTCCATCACGTGATGAATGGCGGCCAGCGCTTCAGGTTCATCCAAAAACGGCACATGGCCGCGGTCTGGTACGATGGCGGTGATCATATCAGGGCGGCGGGCCTGCATTTTGTCGAGCGTGGCTTGCGCGAACAGGTCTGAATTGGCGCCCTTGATCGTGGCAAGGGGAATGTCCTGCAACCCATCGAAAAGCTGCCAGAGATCAGGGGCCTCGCCAACGCCTGCTTGCCCGATCAGCGCATCGCGCAAGCGGGGGTCATAGCGGAGTTTAAGCCCGCCCTTGATCTCCTCCCACATGAAATCAGCCGCCTCGCGCCAACGGCTGAGAGGCACGCCGGGAAAATCCGTCCCAAGTCCATCCGCCAATGCCTTCGAGGCCTCATCAAGATTGGCAAAGGGCGGTGTTCTGCCCACGTAATCCATGATCCGCGCGATGCCTGCCTCCGTCACTTCGGGGCCGATGTCGTTCAGCACCACACGGGCCAAGCGGCCCGGATGCATCACGGAAACTGCCATAGCAATCAGTCCGCCGCGCGATGTGCCGATGAGAGTGACTTTATCGATGCCAAGATGATCAAGAAGGTCCACTGCATCCTGACCTTCTTGGACGATGTTGTAGCTCATGAAGTCTTCTGGATAGTCCGACTGTCCGCGCCCCCGATAATCCATCGCGATCACACGGTATTGGCTCAGATGCGGCGTCAGGTAAGTGAAATCCCGACTGTTGCGGGTCAGGCCGGCAAGGCAGAGGATTGGCGCGCCCGCGCCATGATCTTCGTAGTGTAGCCTGATGCCTTCGGAGGTGGTGAATTTAGGCATCGGAAAGGTCCGGGATAGTTGTCAGATCGGACAACACCTGACCCGGTTTGGCGGGCAGTCTGTCCATCGGTTCCCCCGCGCGGTTGACCCAGGCCGTGTGAAATCCATACCCCGCCGCGGCGGCGGCGTCCCAGCCGTTGGAGCTGACGAAAAGCACCTCGTCCTTAGTGCATCCGAAGCGTTGGATGACCAAGTCATAGACCACGCTGGCAGGCTTGAAGATGCCGACGCTTTCGACGGAAAGCGTGTCATCCAGCATCTCTGCGATCCCGGCTGATTGCACGGCACCATCCAGCATGGCGGGGGAGCCGTTGGAGAGGATCGCCGTGTTTTTCCCGTTCTCTTTCAGAGATTTAAGTATAGCGGGCACTTCTGGATAGGCGTCCAGTTCCCAGTAAAGCTGTAAAAGCCGTTCCCTCAGGTCAGCATCTGCGCCCAACCCTTCGGCTTCCAGCGCCCAGTCCAGCCCGTCCTGCGTCACATCCCAGAAATCCGCATGTTGGCCCATCACGGCCCGCAGCCACGTGTATTGCAATTGCTTTAGGCGCCAATGGGTGGCGATGGCGGGCCATTTTTGCGCAAACGCCTCGCGCCCCGGTTCTTGGGCGGCATTTCGCGCCGCTGCGGCCACGTCAAACAGGGTGCCGTAGGCGTCGAAAATGCAGGTGGTGATCGGCATGGGGTCCTCCGGGCTTTGGCGCGCAGAGTGGCATGGGTGCTCTTGAGTGGAAAGAAGAGATTTCTTGCCTCCGGCGGGGATACTTCGGGCCAAAAGAAGCGCAGAACCGCACTGTCATCCTGGTGCATCTTTGCAGACACCCTCAAAGGGGGTTGCCCCTTTTCAGCCCGTGCGGAGAAGGACCGCGCCTTTGCGGCCAGGGGTCATCACCGCGTCCTGGGCCTTGGCGCAGTCGTCAAAATCGAAGATCTGATCGATGCGTGGGGTAAGGCCGCCCGAGGTGAGGGCGCTGTGCAGCCGTTCGATGGCCGCGGTACGCTCTGGCGCGGGGAGGATGTAGATGAGCGTTATGTCGATATTGAGCGCCTTGAACATCATCGGGCCGAAGGGCAGTTCTGGCGTCATGGACTTGCCTGACCCATAGGTGGCAATGGTGCCCAATGGGCGCATGACCTCAGTCAGAAGTTCGGCGTTTTGGCCGAATTCCACCTCGACCGCGCGGTCGATGCCGCGGCCTTCGGTGGCGTCCATGATTTTCCCGGCAAGATCCGGATCAGCGTAATCAAAGACATGGGCTGCACCCGCCGAACGGACATCTTCCATAGACCCGGCAGAGCAGGTCGCGATCACGCGTGCGCCGCCCCAAGCGGCAAGCTGCACGGCGTTGTGGCCCACGGCCCCAGCGCCGCCGCTGATGAGCAAGGTCTGACCGGCCACATCACCGCCGCCAAACACCGTCTGAGTCGCCGTCAGCCCGGGGATGCCCAAGGTCGCCCCTACGTCGTCGCTGACGCCATCGGGTAGGGGCACGGCTTGGTCTTCGGGCACAGTGATGGTTTCGGCTGCTGTTCCAAAGGCACGTTGCCACTGGCCGTTATAGACCCAAACGCGCTGGCCAATCCGGGCTTTATCCACCCCGTCGCCCACTGCGTCGATGATGCCTGCGCCGTCAGAGTGGGGGATCACTTGCGGAAAGGGTGGTTTTGTCACGCCGGGGCGCAGACCTGCGCGGGCCTTTGCGTCGGAGGGGTTTACACCGGAATAGGTGAGCGAGACGCGCAACTCTCCGGTGCTAGGCCCGGGCGTGTCAAAGTCTTGAATGGTCAGCACTTCGGCAGCGTCGCCAAAGCTGTCATAGCAGATGGCGCGCATGGGCTTGCCCCTCAGATGGCCTTAGATTTTGGTTTTGCGCAGGCGGATCACCACGTCAACGCTTGCGATCTCCGCCCCTTCGGGCGCGGCAGGAATCCGCGTGATCTCAAGTTCTTCGGCGGGGGCGTCGGTCAGCACCTGATCCTCTTCCCAGAAGAAATGCGGATGATCATGGGTGTTGGTGTCGAAATAGCTTTTTGAACCTTCGACCGTCACTTCCTGAACCAGACCTGCATCACAGAAGGCCCGGACCGTGTTGTAAACAGTCGCAAGAGACACAGCCTCACCCTGATCCTTGGCGGACGCAAACAGGCTTTCGGCCGTGAAATGGCGGTGCTTGCCATCGCCCACCAGAAGGGCGGCCAGTGCCACGCGTTGGCGCGTTGGCCGCAGGTCGGCTGAGGCCAGCCATTTGGTCGAACGAGAGATTGCGTGCGTGTCAGTCATGATGCGTTCCTTGCAATATTCGCTATATAGGCCCTCTGGACCCTCGATTTCAATCATAATTCACACCACAGGGCGGGTCTGTCGCGGGGCACCGATCACCGTGAATGGCTTGCATGAAGCTTTGCGCCGGTGTTAGAGGGGCGTCGAAACGGGAAACTGATCCACGATGACCGATATGGGGGGCCGTCCTTATGGCAGACTATCCAAGCCATTTTGACCGTGACGATCTGCTGAAATGCGCGCGTGGTGAACTGTTTGGCCCCGGCAATGCACAGTTGCCGGAACCCCCTATGCTGATGATGGATCGGATCACCGACATTTCCGGCGATGGAGGGCCGCACGGCAAGGGCCATGTGGTGGCTGAATTCGACATCAAGCCCGATCTTTGGTTCTTTGAGTGTCACTTTCCTGGAAATCCGATCATGCCGGGTTGTCTGGGCCTGGATGGGCTGTGGCAATTGACCGGGTTTAACCTGGGCTGGCGCGGCTGGCCCGGGCGCGGCTATGCGCTGGGCGTGGGTGAGGTGAAACTGACTGGTATGGTCCGACCTGACCGCAAGTTGCTGACCTATTACGTCGATTTCACCAAAGCCGTGCAGACGCGCCGTTTGACCATGGGCGTGGCCGATGGCCGGGTTGAGGCCGATGGTGAGGTGATCTATCAAGTCAAAGATATGAAGGTTGCTCTGTCGGAAAGCTGACAGGTCGCGTATCGTCATGACATCTTGACGAGAGGAGTGCCAAGATGCGCAGGGTCGTTGTCACCGGTCTGGGGATCATCTCAAGCATCGGAAACAATGCGGGTGAAGTGACGGCCTCGCTGAAGGCGGGCCGGTCGGGTATCACCGCGAATGAGCAGATGGCCGAACACGGGTTCCGCAGCCAGATTGCGGGTGCGCCCGTCGTTGATTTGGCAGAGGCCATCGACAAGCGCACACTGCGCTTCATGGGGCCGGGGGCGGGATATGCGTTTCTGGCGATGGAGCAAGCGATTGCCGATGCGGGCCTGACCGAAGCGGAGGTGTCTGACCCACGCACGGGGCTAGTGGCGGGGTCAGGCGGGCCGTCGACCTCGGCCATGTTGGCGGCACATCAGACGGTTTTGAAGACGGGTGCGACCAAGCGGATCGGGCCGTTTGCGGTACCCAAGACCATGTGTTCGACGATTTCAGCGAACCTGAGCACGGCGTTCAAAATCAAGGGCATCAACTATTCCATCACCTCGGCCTGTTCCACGTCACTGCACTGTATCGGCAATGCGGCGGAGCAGATTATGATGGGAAAACAGGATGTTATGTTCGCCGGCGGGGGCGAAGAACTGGACTGGACGCTGTCTTGCCTTTTCGACGCGATGGGCGCGATGTCGTCGAAGTTCAATGACACCCCTGACAAGGCATCACGTGCCTTTGATGCCGATCGCGACGGGTTCGTGATCTCAGGCGGCGGCGGGATTGTCGTTCTGGAAGATCTGGAGCGTGCGAAGGCGCGGGGGGCCAAGATCTACGCGGAAGTGACAGGATATGCCGCCACGTCGGATGGTCATGACATGGTGGCGCCTTCGGGTGAGGGTGGCGAACGGGCGATGCGGTTGGCATTGGGTCAACTGGGTCGCGAACGCAAGGTCGGGTATATCAACGCCCACGGCACATCCACACCCGTTGGTGATGTGGGGGAGGTTGAGGCCGTGCGCCGTATCTTCGGCGAAGGCCATGTGCCGCCGATCAGTTCCACAAAATCCATGACCGGGCACGCGCAGGGCGCGGCAGGTGCGCTAGAGGCGATTTTCTGTCTTCTGGCGCTGGATGGCGATTTCATCATTCCCTCGATCAATGTCGAAACCCTTGATCCGGGCATCAACCCGGC
>JBCCAJ010000331.1:0-3959 GCA_039814845.1 Pseudomonadota bacterium
CCAACAACGCGAAAGCGAACGGGGCCGCGTGCTGTTTGAATTTGGCCTTCTCTATGTGGGCTTTGCCGTGATCCTGATCCTGGCGGCGATCTGGCTGGGGATGTGGTTTGCCGAACGGCTGTCCCGACCTGTGGGGCGGCTTACCTCTGCGGCGCAGCGGGTGGGGGAAGGTGATCTGGACGTGCGCGTGCGCGAAGAGCAGGGCGATGATGAGATCGCGCAGCTGTCCACCTATTTCAACCAGATGACCCGGCAGTTGAAAGGCCAGCGCGACCGTCTGCTGGCCAATACCGAACAAATTGAACGCCGCCGCAGGCTGTTTGATTCCGTGTTGGGGTCGGTGTCATCAGGGGTGGTGGGGCTGGAATCCGATGGCCGCGTGGCGTTTGTGAACCGTGCCGCTGAACGGCTGCTCGATTGGGATGATGAGGCGCAGCAATCGCTGGCCATCAGCGTCGCGATCCCCGAATTTGCGGGCCTGTTTGAGAAGCTTCAATCGACCCACAGTGGCTTCGTGCAGGAGGAGATCAAGGTCAGCCGTGGCGGCCGGCAAGAGAACCTTTTGGTGCGCATGTCCACGCGAAGCCGCGGCGATGATGCGTCCGAGGGCTATGTGGTTGCCTTTGACGATGTGACCGATCTGGTCACCGCGCAGCGTATGGCCGCCTGGGGTGACGTTGCCCGCCGCATTGCGCATGAGATCAAGAACCCGCTGACGCCGATCAAACTTTCGGCTGAGCGGATCAAGCGCAAGTTCGGGCGGCAGTTGGAAGAGGGCGAGGCCGAGGCGCTGGAACAGCTGACCGATGTGGTCGTGCGTCAAACCGATGACCTGCGCCGCATCGTCGATGAGTTTTCCAAATTCGCCCGCATGCCGGAGCCGCAGACGCGGCATGAGGACCTGTCAAACCTGCTGAAAGAAGCGGTGGTGTTGCAAGAGGCAGGCCAGCCCGAGGTGCGGTTTGTGACCGATCTGCATGGGCAAAAGATCTGGGCGGAAGTGGATGCCACCATGATTTCCCAGGCGCTCACCAACCTGATCAAAAACGCAGGTGAGGCGATTGAAAGCCTGCAGGAAAAGGGCGCGCCAGACGGGCATCAGCCGCAAGTGCAGGTGACAAGCCGGGTGGAAGAGAGCGCGGCCGTGATTGAGATTTCCGACAACGGGATAGGCTTGCCAGAGGACCGATCTCGCCTCTTTGAGCCTTATGTGACGACGCGGGAAAAGGGCACCGGCCTTGGCCTGCCCATCGTGAAGAAGATCATCGAAGAACATGGCGGCACGCTGTCCCTTGAGGATGCGGATGCTTTCGACGAAGGCGCGCATAAAGGTGCCAAAGCCGTCATTCGCCTGCCCATTTTGGCGGGTGCTGAACCCCATTTAAACGAAGCGAAAGAAGCGGTGTGAGGATCCAATGAGCGACATTCTGATTGTAGATGACGAACGCGACATCCGGGAATTGATCTCGGACATTTTGAAAGACGAAGGCTTTACGACCCGTCTGGCGGGCAATTCCGATGAGGCGATGGCGCAAATTCAGGGCGAACAGCCCGCACTTTTGATCCTCGATATCTGGCTCAAGGACAGCAACATGGACGGGATTGATATTCTCAAGACCGTCAAGCGCGATTACCCGGATGTGCCGGTGGTCATTATTTCGGGCCATGGCAACATCGAAATCGCGGTCGCGGCGATCAAACAGGGCGCTTACGATTTTATCGAGAAGCCGTTCAACATTGACCAATTGCTGGTCGTCATTCGGAGGGGCATGGAGACCAGCCGTTTGCGTCGCGAAAATCAAGCGCTCAAACGGCAAGGCAGCGAGCCGTCGATCATGCTGGGCGACAGCCCCGCCTACCGCACGATGATTTCGCAGCTCGACAAGGTGACCAAATCCAATGGCCGCGTGATGCTGAGCGGGCCCTCGGGCTGCGGCAAGGAACTGGCCGCGCGGTATATTCATGCCAATTCGCTGCGGGCAGACGGGCCCTTCGTGACGGTTAATTGTGCCACCATCGAAAGCGACCGGATGGAAGAGGTTCTGTTCGGCCGCGAAAGCGAAGAGCGCGGGATTGAGACGGGCCTGCTGGAGCAGGGCAACGGCGGGGTGATCTATTTCGATGAGGTCGCCGACATGCCCACCGGCACGCAATCGAAAATCCTGCGGGTTCTGGTGGATCAGACCTTCCTGCGCGTGGGCGGGGCGGACAAGGTGCAGGTGGATCTGCGGGTGATTTCCTCCACCAGCCGGGATCTGGAAGCAGAGATTGAGGCGGATCGCTTCCGGCGGGAGCTGTACCATCGCCTGAACGTGGTGCCGATTGACGTGCCTTCGCTGGAAGAGCGGCGCGAAGATATCCCGGTGCTCGCCACCCATTTCATCGAAACACTCCACCGCGATCAGGGCCTGTCTTTGCGCGGGATCAGCGGGGAGGCGGGTGCGCTTTTGCAAACCATGAGCTGGCCGGGCAATGTGCGCCAGCTGCGCAACGTGATTGAGCGCGTGCTGATATTGGGCGATGGCGCAGGCGATATCGAGGCGCGCGAGTTGCCCGGTGAAACGGAGGCCCCCGCCGAGGATGGCCGCGTGGTGCTGTCGGGAACGGTGGCGACCATGCCCTTGCGTGAGGCGCGCGAGGCGTTTGAACGCGAATACCTGCTGACCCAGATCAACCGGTTTGGCGGCAACATCAGTCGGACGGCGGAATTCGTGGGCATGGAACGCAGCGCGCTACATCGCAAGCTGAAATCGCTGGGCGTGGTGACTGGGAACAAGGGCGCGATGCAACGGCATGAGGCGGCGGAGTAACACCTGCCGCCCAGCAATTTTTTTCAAAAAAATTGCCGCCAACGTTGGCGGAAAAATTTTTGAAAAATTTTTGGGCGCTCAGCTCTCTCTGGTGCGCGGCTCGGGCTTGGCCAATTCCCTGTCGATCAGCCGCTCGAACACGCCACGGGGTTTGGTCCCGCGCGCCAGCAGATCATAAAGCACGGGCGTCACAAACAGCATCAGCACGCTCGACATCAAAAGCCCTGCGATGATCACAGTGCCGATGGCTGACCGGCTTTCGGCCCCTGCGCCCGTGGCCAGCACAAGGGGCAGGGCGCCCAGTACGGTCGAGATCACAGTCATCGCAATTGGGCGCAAGCGAAGGGCAGACGCGCGCAAAACGGCCTCCCGCGCCGGATAGCCCCGGTCGCGCAGTTGGTTGGCGAACTCGACGATCAGAATGCCGTTCTTTGCGACCAGTCCGACCAGCAAAATGATCCCGATTTGGGAGTATATGTTGAGCGTGAGCCCCCCAAGCGCGATGGCGTAAATGGCGCCCGCCAGCCCGGCCGGAACTGTCAGCATGATCGTGATGGGGTGGGTAAAGCTTTCGAATTGTGCCGCCAGCACCAGAAAGACGATCACCATGGCTAAGACCAGCACAAAGGTCATGCCGGAGGAGGTATCCTTGAAGGTCTGGGATTGGCCTTCATAGCCGAGCTTTGCGCCGGCTGGTAGGATCTCTTCGGCGGCTGCCTCAATCTCTGACAGCACGGTGCCAAGGTTGTAATCAGGATCGACCGCGCCGGACAGTTGGATCGACGGCAGGCGATCATAGCGGCGCAGCGACGGGGAGGCGGCGTTTTCAGTCAACGTGACCAGCGCCCCAAGCGGCACCAGAGTTTCGCCATCGGCCGCGCGGATGAACAGGTTGTCGATATCAGACGGCGCATCGCGGTCGGATTTTTCGGCCTGAAGGATCACCGGGTATTCACGGCCCCGGCTTACGAAACTGGTCACCTCGCGCGAGGCGAGCATGGTTTGCAGCGTGGCCGCCACGACCTCTATCGGGATGCCCAGATCATCGGCGCGGTTGCGGTCTATATCCAGATCGAGCTGGGGCAGGTTTTCCTCAAAGTTGATCTCTGGGTTCACGAGGCCGGGGATATCTTGCGCGCGCTCCAACAG
>JBCCAJ010000339.1:0-3852 GCA_039814845.1 Pseudomonadota bacterium
GCTATGCTTGCCCGCGTCACCCAGCGCGTCACCCAGAAAATCAGATGCGCCGTTGATCACCTGCGGCTGCTGGCCGAAATCGGCGGTGGAGTTCACGAACCCGGTCAGCTTCACGACCCGAACCATACGGTCCAGATCGCCACCACAGGCGGCCTTCACCTGCGCCAGAAGGTTGATTGCGCAGACTTTTGCAGCCTCAGCGCCACCGGCGGTGTCCATATCGGCGCCCAGCTTCCCGATGATCATGTCATCGCCCGTTTTGGGTATTTGACCAGACACAAACAGAGTATTGCCCACCTGGACAAAAGGAACGTAATTGGCCGCAGGCATCGGGGCGTCCGGCAAGGTAACGCCCAGGTCAGCGAGCTTAGATTCGAATTGTCCCATAGGGCCCTCCGTTTGGTTCGTTTCGGCGGCACGCTAGCGGCTTTGGCAGCTGGGTGAAATCGCAAAACGCGTCATCAGACGCGGCAGGAATGTCAAAATGTTCCAGAAAGTGATCAGGACTTCAGCCAAGGACTTGCAAAACCGGCAGAAAATAGCCTAACCGTGACTGGTCGGACGCCCAACATCGGCCCTTTTTTATGATACAGGTCTGGGCAAACGAAATAGACTGTTTATGTCCACCTGATAGCTGCCACGGCGATGTGTAATTTGAAACTCTTTGCATCTCTTGTAACCCATGCTTGTTCGCGCGGTTTGCGCGGCACTATGATGGTGTGTGTTTTGATCGGCCTAGCCGCCTGTTCCGCGCCGCCCGCGAACCATCCGCCGGGGGAACCGTGGGACCCTTATGAAAACACAAACCGTGGGTTCCATTCGTTCAACAAAGGGCTTGATCGTTCAATCGTGCGGCCAGTCGCTTATACCTACAGCGGCATCGTGGGCGATGAGGTTGAGGATTCCATCAGCCGATTTTCGGGTAACATCTCGATGCCTCGTGCGATCATCAACAACGTGCTGCAAGGCAACATGAAAGGCGCGACCGAAGACACATACCGGTTTGTCGTCAACTCAACCATCGGTCTTTTTGGTCTTTTCGATGTGGCAACGGACCTGAATATGCCCGCTGCCACGGAGGCTGATTTCGGTGAAACGCTTGCCGTATGGGGCGTGCGTGAAGGCGCCTATGTAGAACTGCCTGTTTTCGGTCCGTCGACGGAACGCGACACCGTCGGATTGGTTGTAGATCTATTCCTGAACCCGCTATCCTACTGGATCCGGGACCCGGAAGAATACTATGTGGCGGGCACGGGCGTGTCTGCGACGCTGACCAACCGGGAACGGCTGGGCCAGACAATTGATGGCGTCCTTTATGAAAGCGCGGATAGCTACGCGCAGGCACGGTCACTTTATCTCCAAAACCGCAGGTTCCAGGTGGGCGGCTCAAGTTCTGAAACGCTTCTTGACCCCTATGACGATCCGAACCTCGTAGCTGAGTGAGGGAAATGATGTTTGATGCAACGAAAACAAGCCGCCGTGGGTTTCTGGGCGGCGTGATGGGTGTCAGCCTGTTGGGGGTCATCCCGTCCAAAGCGCGGGCATTGGATGAAGCCAGGTCACGAGCGCTGGTTGACCGGGCGGTGAACGAGATCAACAGAGTCATCGCATCGGGCAAATCTGAATCAGCAATGATTCGAGATTTTGAGCGCATTTTCGGTCTCTATGCGGACGTGTCTATCATTGCGCGGTCGGCGTTGGGGGCTGATAGCCGCCGTGCGTCAAACGCGCAATTGCGATCCTTCACAAAGGCTTTCCAGGGCTATGTGGCCCGCAAATATGGCAAGCAGTTCCGTGATTTCATCGGCAGCCAGATCGAGGTGAAGGGCGTGCGGCGGGTGAAAACCTGGCACGAGGTGGACGCGACTGTCCGACTCAGCGGGCGCGCCCCTTTCAAAGTGGCGTTTCTGGTGTCTGACCGATCCGGGCGCGATCTTTTCTTCGATTTGATGATCGAAGGGGTCAGCATGCGGATTTCGGAACGGTCAGAGATCGGCGCGCTGCTGGATGCAAACAATGGCGATATCGACAAGTTGATCGCAGCGGTGCAACGGGCCGGCTAGGGCAAAGTTTGCCAAAATTCTGCACTCCCAGACTTCAGACCGTGCGCTGACGTTCCAACTCATTGCGCAGAACTTCAGCCTCATGCCGCGCTTCCCGCAGACCATCCATCGTGGCCGATAGTTCGGCCTCCGTCTGGTTCAATTGATTGGTCAGTTCGGCCTCACGCTGTTGCAGGTAGGTGATCGCCTGATCACGGGTCTCTTCAGCCTCGTGCAGTTCCTGCGCCAGGCGCTCCAACTCCCCCACGTCGGAACCGGAGACGCGAATGAAACGATGCACCAACCAGTTGGCAAACCAGCCCAGACAAAAGGCCACAAACAGGATCACCGCCGTGGCGATTATGAATTCAGTTCTGTTCATCTGCGTTCTCGTCTGCCGCGTCTTCGCCCGCGTTCTCTTCTGGGGTCTCTTCGGTGTTCTCTACACCGTCTTCGGCTGCTTCGGCGTCAGATTCAAGCTCTGATTCTGCCGTTTCGACCTCGGCTTCAGCGCCTTCTTCTGCCTCGCTTGCCGCTTGGCCCTCGTGCAGGACAATGAACTCGATCCGGCGATTGGCCTCACGGCCTTCATCGGTGTCATTGTCGGCAATCGGTTCGCTTTCGCCATAGCCCACGGCGGTAATCGACCCAGTCAGCACGCGGCGCATGCGCAATTCATTCAGGATGGTCTGCGCGCGCGACTGGCTTAGCTGCTGGTTCATCGACTCGCGGCCCTGACTGTCGGTATGGCCCGCGATTTCCATGGTCAGCTCACCGCAGTCGCGCAAGGTCTCAGCGATGTCATCCATGATCTGCTTGCCTGTCACATCCAGCCGCGCAGACCCCGGTTCAAACTGAATTTTGCGAGCGTCTTTGATCGCATTGATGTCCGCTTCGCATTCTTCGGGCGTGGGCACGGAGGCGACGGGGTCCAGTTCTTCCTCATAGCGGACGTTGATATCGAAATCCGACCCCTCGCCCAGCTTGCCGGACAAAAGCGAAGAAATCGTCGTGCTTGCATCCGCTTCACCCGTGGCGCCACGGACAGTCAAAGCATCGGGCGTAACCGACACGATACCGTTCGACAGATGTGACAGCGCATCAAGACCGGTGATCACACGGAAGGTCCAGTCATCCGGTACAGTGTCATCGACCCGCGCGCGCATATCTACCCCATCCGAGGAAAACCGTGCCATCGCGAAACTGTCGACCATTGTGCGATCTGTTTCTGTCGCAACGCGGCCGCTGAGCTGCAGCAGGCCCTCGGGCGACAGGGTGGCGGTAAATTCCAACGCCTCCGTCTGCCCGCCCTCTGACGTACCGGGACGTTCGGCTTTCAGCGAAAAAAGTTCCGGCAGGTTGTTTTCCAACGTGCCGATCACGTCATCGAACTGCGCCTGGCTGATCCCTTCCCCAGCACGGAGTGAGATATCGGCGTCGGTAAAGGTCACCGTGCCTTGCCCCAGTTCTGCCAAAGCGCCAAGAGATTGCACCACGGCTTCCGACCAGCGTGGGGTGGGAACGCCAAGCCCGACAAGGCAATTGGCCTCCGTCGTCATGCCGGCTGACCGGGCTGCTGACAGAATTCTCGATCGGGCAAATTCTGTGTCCGCGGAACAGGCATCGAAATGAGGCCCATCCTCATCAATGATAAAGCGCAAAGTGTAGGGCGTAATCACCGGACGCGGCGCCGCGATATCAAGCGAGAGCGCGACGTTGCTAGGCGCCAGGCGCTCTAACTGATTTTCAATGGAGGTTTTTTCATCCTGCGATCCGGTGATGGCCTTCACGGCGATGCGATCCGTCCGCA
>JBCCAJ010000322.1:0-4039 GCA_039814845.1 Pseudomonadota bacterium
GAATCCCAGGCCGCCCAGGTGACATGGTGCCCATTGGTCTCAATCCGACGCAACACCGCTGCGATCCCAACGGCATCAAACGTCACCGACGCCAAGGGCTCATTCGGCGGCATCAGTTTCAGCGCCTGTTGGCTGGCCTGCGCGATCGCCGCATCATTGGCGGCAGGCGACGGAACCGCTTGACGCCCTTCGAACGCGCCCTTGGCCAAACTGCGCAGATCTTCCAAATCGGCACGCTGATCGCCGTTGCCGCAACCGACCAGCCCAACCAAAGCCATCGCGAAAAGGGTTAGATGACGCGTAAGGGTCATTTCCAGAATTTCCCCCAGCTCTCAGCCACACTCTCACGATGCGGCTCACTGACGGTGTCATAAAGCCGCCCTGTCACATTCACCCGCTGCCCGCCATCCCGCTGGATCGGGCGCAGAACCTGACTATATTCTCGCTTGCTCTCAGTCCCCAGCAACCAACCAAACGGCACGGTAAAGAACAGGCCCTTGTCGAAAGACCCTTCCCCGAACCGGGCCGCTGACACGTTGGTCTGGGTGGCGAATGCCCCGATCACCCAACCATTGTTAAACTCGCGGCTCACCTCCAACGTGGCGCCCCAATCCCCGGCCAGATAACGCCCGGCATGGATATTGGCCTGATAGCCACCGTTGAAATCGTAATAGGCCGACAGATGCCCGTTCACATGGGGGATCGTGCCGCTGACCGTGCGGTGGCTGGCAAAGCCGAAATCCACATCGCTGTCACGCAGCTGCACATAGTTGATCTCTGCCCCCAGCGCCAAACGACTGTCCACGGGTTTCCACAGCACTTCGGTCGACAGACCCGCATACTGTAATTCCAGATAACCGATGGTGGCGCGGCCATACCAGTTGGGCGCAATCCGCGCGTATTTCGCCAGCGTCAGCCGATCCAGCGTCAGCCCATCGTTCTGGAAGTAATTCGCCTGAGTGGTCCGCACGCGCGGCAGCAGGGAATTAGAAGGCCGGTTCGAACTGTCCAGATTACCAATCACCCGGATCGACGTGGCACCTTCGGCCCGCCACCCCCGGCCCATATCCAGACCGGCCTGCGCCTTGGCCCGCAAATCCACGCGGAACGGGTTACTGGGATCAAAGGCCGAAAACCTCAGCGTCGGCCCGATGGACCACGTGAAATCCGGATACTGTTCCGTCTCGACCTCTGGCAGATTGCCAAAACGCACACTGTCGGTGAACTGCGCCGCGGCCAACGCCTGACCTTCGCGCTCGAACTCCAACCGCTCCAAATCGCTGCGCGCCATCGTGGTGGTCATCAGCGGGATGCCATTGCGCTCTACGGTCACGTGGAACTGCTCCACCGAACCAGGCAGAACGCGGCTCATGATGCGCATCACGCGGCCCAGCGCCTGCGCCTCGGACATGAAAACCGTGTTCTCAACCCGCACATGGGCGCTGCGGCCCGACACGCGCGCGCCAATGAAGTCGAGATTCTCGCCCTCAATGAACCCCTTAAGCGACGCGACCAGAGCATCTTCCTGGCCGGGCTGGGATGTCCAACCCAGATCATTCAGGCTCGCCTGATCGCGCACCGATACCGGCAAGGGCGCAGGCCCGCGCGTCTCAAGCGGGGGGCGCTTGGGGTTCAAGGTGACATTGGCCGTCACACCCACAGTATCCCCATACTGGGAAAACAGACGCAGGATCAGATTGTCATTGGCCTTGTAGGTCGCCGCCACATTCCACGGCGTGCGACGCCGCACGACCCCTTGGGCCTGCTCAAAATCATAATTGTCAGAGGAGTATTCTGCACTGAGGCTGAACTTGTCGGTGATGTCATAGCTGACCCCAGCAAACAGGGCCATGTCCCCGCTGAAATAGTCGGAAAACCGGAAATTACCGCCCGTGCCGCCATTGGCAAAGGAAAACGCCTGCCGCGAACCCGCCGAGCCGATGCTGTTGTAACTGCCCAGCCGCCCCCAGCCCAAACCGCCCGTTACACGCAGGCGGTTGCCGAACTCCTTGGTGGCGACGATGTATTCGCCCGAATAAATCCCCGTGCCCAGAAAATCCTGCAAACCGATGGCCACACCGGGCAGATAATCGGTTTCCTTGATCAGGCGCAGCTTCACGTCAAAACTGCGATCATAATAGATGTTGAAGGCCGGGCTCAGATTGTCGATGCCCACATAGCGGAAACTGCCCGACAGCCACGGGGTCAACTGGAACGTCGCCGTGCTGCGGGTGTAGCCATCAAAGTGCGAAATATTGACCGAAAGCTGCCCGTCAGGCGCCATCTCGGCGGTGGGCATATCGATCAACCCGCCGGGTGTGCCGAAGCTGTTGGTGATCGTGGTCGTCAACGGGTCTTCTTCGGCCAGCGCAGGCATTGCCACCGCTGACAGCAAGGCCCCCGAAAGGACCGCCGAAAGACCAAACGTCCGGATCAAAATTTAACTCCACCGCCTCTGGTTTTTTGTCTGGTTCAGTCATAGCGAAGCGAACTCTACGCAACAACGCAACAATCGGGTTTCTCAAGATGTGGCAGAAGGTTGCGACCCTTAGGCAACTGTGCGTCCCGGCATAGTCTTCGCAGATTGATGAGAGGCTACCCCAACGCCCAAACCACCGCGACCGCCACCCCTGCCCCAACCATCGCAGAAAACCCAGCCAAGGCCACGGATCGCCATCGCGTCGGCGCGGGCACATCCACCTCAGGCTCCACCTGACGCAGCAGGGCGGCCTCCACGATCCCGGGCAGGCGCGGGCCGTAGCGCGCCAGAACCTGCACTGTTTTCGCCAGATCGCGCAGCGCCCCGCGCGGCCCCACATTCAGGCGGATGTAATCCTCCACCACGGGCTTGGCGACCTCCCAGATATTGATCTGCGGGTTAAGCGACCGCGCCACCCCTTCAACCACCACCATGGTGCGCTGCAACAAGATCAGCTCGGTTCGCGTCTCCATCCCGAAACGTTCCGTCACTTCGAAAAGATAGCTCAGCAGCGACCCCATCGAGATCTTCGTGGCATCCATCCCGAAAATCGGCTCCCCCACGGCGCGCAGGGCCCGGGCAAAATCATTCACATCACGATCCGCCGGAACGTATCCGGCCTCAAAATGCACTTCCGCGACCCGCTGATAATCGCGCCGGATAAATCCAAACAGGATCTCGGCATAGACCTTGCGGGTATACTCATCGATATACCCCATGATCCCGAAATCGAACGCCACGATATCCCCGTTCGGTGCGACCTTCAGGTTGCCCTGATGCATGTCGCCGTGAAAATACCCATCGCGCAGGGCGTGCCGCAAAAACAATTGCAAAACCCGTTCACTCAACGCCACGCGATCATGCCCCGCCGCATCCAGCGCGTCATTGTCGCCCAGCGGTTCGCCTTCAACCCAAGTGGCCGTCATCGCGCGGCGGGACGACAGATCCCAATTCACGGATGGTACCGCAAACCCCGCGTCATCCGCCGTATTGGCCCCGAATTCCGACGCTGACGCAGCTTCCAGCCGCAAATCCAATTCGCCCAGCACCACGCCTTCAAAATGCGCAATCACGTCCGAGGGGCGCAGGCGTCGCGACGAAGGCGAAAGCGCCTCAATCGTGCTCGCCACAAAGTAAAACGCGTCGATATCCTTGCGAAACGCCTTCTCAATCCCGGGGCGCAGCACCTTCACCGCCACCGTCTCACCGGTCGACAGACGCGCCTGATGCACCTGCGCGATCGACGCCGCCGCGATGGGCTCACTGAACTCGGTGAAAATTTCTTCCACCGGGTGGCCCAGTTCCGCCGCCACGGCGCGCTTGGCCGCGTTCGCGTCAAAAGGCGGCAGCTTGTCCTGCAGCACCCTGAGCTGCTTCGCCAAGTCCGTTCCCACGATGTCTGGCCGCGTCGAAAAAATCTGCCCGAACTTGATATAGGCCGGCCCCAGCGCCGTCAGCGCCCGCACCGTCGGCGGCTCCTTGAGGTTGCCGCGATAGCCCAGCCACTGAAACGGCCAACCCACCACGCGCACGGCACCCCGCACCAAGGGCGGCGCATCC
>JBCCAJ010000113.1:0-7535 GCA_039814845.1 Pseudomonadota bacterium
CCCGGTTCGGAATGGGTTGGAATTGGCAATCGCGGCGGCCGCATAGGCCGAGGTACAGACCGGCGGCGTGATCTCTGCCACCACGCCGTAATAGAGGACGAACATATGGCTCGCGATGGGCGGAATGCCCAGCTGAGCCAAGGCAGGCTGCGCGACAGACACCAGCATGATGTACAGCGCTGTCGTCGGAACGCCCGCCCCCATCAGGATGCAAGCCAGCGCGATGAACACCAGCGAAATGAACAACGTCAGATCCTCAACCGTGAACAGCGTGAAATCCCCAAAGGTAAAAAGCCACGCCAAGTCAGTCCCAAGGTTAGACGCCGCTTGCGTCACCATGAACCCGATACGGAACCCCACGCCGGTGGTGTTGATCACCCCGATCACGATCCCGACCGCCGCCGAGGCCGCGCCCACAGCCAGCGCATATTTCACGCCCGTCTCAAACGTATCTGCCATCTCAAGAAGCGTGACCCGTCGTTGCGGATTAAGCGTGGCAATCACCGTACCTGCGATCAAAATCGCAGACATGGACAGGTCGAACCCCCCGCCCATGTATTTCCAAACCACGAACGCGATGAAGGCCGCCGCGTACACCAACGTCACTGGTTCGCGCATCCGCGCCATCCCAGCCACCAGAGCCAAGGATATACCGCAGAAGGCCGACATGTAGGGCGTGTAGCCTGAGAATAGCACGACCAAGAGCCCGACAAGTGGCACAATATTCGCCCACCCATCGCGCCACACCGCGCCCAGCAGGGGCATCGCGTCCTTCGCAAGGCCCTTGAGGCCAAGTTTCCGCGCCATCAGATGCACCACGGCGAACACGCCCACATAATGCAGAAGCGCAGGGAAGATCGCAGCGATCACGATGGTGGTGTAGGGCAGCTCCAGAAACTCAGCCATGATGAAGGCCGCCGCCCCCATGATGGGCGGTGTAATCTGCCCTCCGGCCGAGGCCGCCGCCTCAACGCCCCCCGCAAAGTGCCCCGGATAGCCCAGCCGTTTCATGTTAGGAATGGTCAGCGCGCCAGTGGACACCGTGTTGGCCACCGACGACCCAGAGATCGTGCCAAAAAACGCCGACGACACCACCGACACTTTCGCAGGCCCGCCCGTATAGCGACCCGCCAGAATGGTCGCGTTGTCGATAAAAAGCTGCCCCAGCCCTGTGCGCTGCGCGATCACGCCGAAAAGGACAAAGTGGAACACGATGGTCGACACCACCCACAACGTCACGCCAAAAATCCCCTCTTGCGGGAAATACATGGACGACACGAAGGTGTTGAATTTCACACCCGGATGCTGAAGCAACCCGGGAAACACCGGCCCGAAGAGCGCGTAGCAGATGAAGACCGAAATGATCATCGGCAGGATCCACCCCAGCGTCCGCCGCGCGATGTCCAGCACCAGCACGATCAGGATGCAGCCAAACAGCAAATCCCACCCGTTCGGGTTGCCCATGCGGAAGGTCATCTCTTCCACACCCAACCAATCCAGCCCGCGCCACGCCAGGCCGAGGTAAAGCGCAGAGGCGACGCCAAGGATCATCATCAAAATGTCGATGATCGGCACCCCGCCAATCCGCAGCGGCCCATTATGCAGTTCAAACGCGCCCTTCGCCTTGATCAGCGGATAAAAGGAATAGGTGAGGATAAAGAGCCCGCTCAGATGCCAGCCCATATGCCAGTAATCGGCAGGCAGCGCGAAGCCTGCGGTGAGGTAGTGATAGACAGCAAAGGTGAGCGCGACATAGCGCAGGAACTTGGCAAACCCCGGGGTGACTTTCCGCGTGGCCGCGCCTTCGTCGTATTTTTCCTCAATGGCAGCCAGCTCTTCTTGTGTCAGCTCGCGCACGTCCTCTGATCGCGGATCACTCATCTCGCGTCCCCCGCCCTGGATTTGGGATAAAAAAGGGCGGCAAAGCTTGCCCTGCCGCCCATGGTTTCGTCAAACGTCGTCGTGCGGGTTACTCCAGAAGCCCGGCTTCCTTGTAGAACTTTTCAGCCCCCGCATGGAGCGGAACACCAAGTGCGGCGATGCCATCCAGCGCCGTTTCAGGCGTGATCTGCTTGCCCTTCGCGTGGCCGTTATCCAAGAGCTTGCGCGTGTTGTCGTTCCACAACGCAGCCGTGATGCCGTAGACCAGCTCCTCAGACAGATCCGAGGACACAACCAGAAGCGCCGACACCGCAGGCGTCTTCACGTCATAGTCCACGCCCTCGTAAACACCCGCCGGGATCTGCGAAGGGATATAGGCCGGAATGATCTCATTGATCTTGGCCAGGTCTTCCTCAGAGAAGCTGTGAAGCTCCATCCCCTTGGTGGTCGACAACTGCACCATGGCAGAGACGGGCCAGCCCGCCGCATAGAAATACGCATCCAGCTGACCATCCGCGAGCCGTTCGGCAGATTGCGAATTGTTCAGCTCAGCCTCATCATAATTGTCCCGCGTCAGGCCCCATTCGGCCAGCATCATTTCAACCGCGACCTGCGTGCCGGATCCTGCCTGAGCGATGCCCACGCGCTTGCCTTCCAGATCAGAAAGGCTGCCCACGCTTGACCCCTTGGGCAGCACCAGGTGCAGATCTTCGGGGTACAAATTGGCCACAACGCGCAGCTTTTCAAAGGGCTTGCCGTCGAACTTGCCCTCGCCCAGATACATGGACCGGGTCACATCCGCGGCGGCCATCCCGGCCTCCAGCTCACCGTTTTGCACGGCGGTGTTGTTGAACACCGATGCGGTGGTGGATTGCGCGATGGCGATCAGGCCGGGCACGCCACATTGGCCACCTTGGTCGCAGGGGCGCGAACCGGGTGGGGCGGAAATGCCGTTGGCGATGGTGCCGCCAATGGGGAAATACGTGCCCCCGGCGCTGCCGGTGCCGATGCGGAAAAAGGTTGGGTCCTGCGCGACGGCAGTTCCCGCCGCCAGCGTCAGCGCCAAGGCAGCCCCAGTGAATTTTGAGATGAGTGTCATTTATAGCTCCCTGTCTTGGGACTCGCTTGAGTCCTCCCGTCAGCGTGGCCCGAGGCAAAAATAAATACAAACTTTATTATCTTTGGTTTTGATAAATTTTGTTTATGAATATGGCAGAGTATAGCGCCTTCGTCAGGCCGTGGCGTGGCGACCCGGCCTTTGAACGGCAGCGTTTTATCGTAGGGTTCCCGGACACCCTCCAAGCGAAGCGCCAACCCCACCCATTCGCCAGGCCCCGGGACGGTCTGACGAAGGCGCGGCGCGCTACGCGCTTGATTCCGCGCCAATGCGTGAACCAAACGGAACCCACCCATGAACATGTCCCAAATCCAGGCCTTCCACGCGGTGATGACCTCCGCCTCCCTCTCTGAGGCCGCTAAAAAGCTTGGCCGCACCCAACCCGCCGTCAGCGCGGCCATCAAAACGCTCGAAGACCAACTGGGCCTCAAACTCTTCAAACGGGAAGGCCGCAAGCTAACGCCCGTGCCAGAGGCCCAATACCTGTTGAAAGAGGCCACCGCGATTATCGGTCAGGTCGGGCGCGTCAAAAGCACGATGAAAAGCCTCGCTGACGGGCAGACCGGGGCGCTCTCCATCGCGGCAATGCCGGGGCCTGCCGCCATGCTCTTTCCCCGCTTCATCGCGCAGCAGGTCGCGCCCAACCCGGACACAACCGTGTCGATCCTCGCCCGTGGCTCTGCCCAGATCGCCGAACTCGCCCGCGCCCAAAGCATCGATTTCGGCTTTACCGATGCCCCAGAAGGCGTCGACCAAGAGGAACTCTACAAGGCGCAGGTGATCTCTGCTCAGACCTTTGTCATGCTGCCTAAAACCCACCTCCTGACCGCGAAAGACGTGATTTCCCTTGCCGATCTGGATGGCGTGGCCCTGGGTTCGCTTTTGTCCTCGCACCCGCACCGTCGGGAACTCACCGCCATGCTAGAGGCCCAAGGCGTGCGCAGCACGTTCACCGTCGAAAGCCAGACTTTCCTGCAAGTGATCCAATTCGTCCGTACCGGCCATTGCTGCGCCGTCATTGACCCGCTGGCGGTTGCCCATATCAACACCATGCCAGAGCTGTCGTCTGACGTGACCATCCGACCGCTCAAAGAAACACTGCGCTACCGCTATGCCATCCTGGAGCCGCACCACAGTCCGATCTCTATCTTTGCCTATCAAATCAAACTGGCGTGGCAGGAGGAGGTGATGCGATTGCTCACTGATATTGGCGCGAACCCTGTGATCGAACCGGGGGTTTAGACTCTATGCCTTTCCACCGCAGGCATTCCCAATCTCCTTCACGCGCCGCCCTTTGGGGCGGACCGGCGCGGCCTGATGGTGCCCGTCAGGTAGGGCTTTTGAATGAAGCTTCGCATTGCAGGTTAAGTGGCTGACACTCTAAAGCATCTGGGACAAAACATCCGAATACCCAAAAATGCCCGCCAGCCCACCGGTATGCACATAGCAAACCTTGGCCCCTTTCGGGATCGTACCATCCTCCACCAACGCCGGGATCGCAGCAAAGGACTTGGCGGTATAGACCGGGTCCAGAAACACGCCCTCCTGCCCCGCCACCATCTGCATAGCCTCCAGCGCCACATCGCCAATCTGGCCGTACCCCGGCGCCAGTGCGCCGTCCCAGATCACGATGTCCTCCGGCGCGACCTTCGCCGCCCCGTCATAAAGATCGCCAAGCCGCCCAATGATGCGCCCAATCCGCGCCACTTGCAGATCCCGTGCGCGCCTCACACAAGACCCGATCACCAACGCCTCAGACCCGGCACCACGGACCCCGGCCAACAGCCCGGAATGGGTCGCCCCACTGCCCGAGGCCACGACGAAGACATCAAACGCGGCCTGGTCCAAAACCTCATGAGCCGCATCCACATAGCCAAGCGCCCCCAACGGCGGATGATCCTCGGACAGCGGGATCACGTAAGGGGTTCGCCCTTCATCCCGCAACGCCTCTGCCCTTGCATAAAGCGCGCCATCTGCCCCGGCTTCATCCTCGCCTTCGGGGTAATACATGATCTCCGCGCCCAGAAGCTGGTTCAGCACCACGTTGCCGGACCGCGCATAGTTGGGATCATCGGTCTTCACCCGGTGCTCCAACTGAACCACCGCCCCCATGCCAAGCGATTTTGCCACTGCGGCTGCCAACCGTACAAAATTCGATTGCACCGCCCCGGTGATCAGGATTGTATCCGCGCCTCGCGCCAAGGCAGCCCCGAAATAATACTCCAACTGCCGCGACTTGTTCCCGCCGAGCGATGGCCCGGCCAGATCATCACGCTTGAACCACAGATCAATGCCCAGGGCATTGGACAGGTTCGGCATGGGCGCCAGGGGCGTGGGGGATGAGACAATGGTGTGGCGTGGGTTTTGGGTCATGCGCTGACCTTAAATCACGGCCCCTCGCCAAGGCCACAATAAATCCGGCGCGAAATTGTGATCAGCCAATGCTTGGTAAACTGTCAATCTTATGAGACAGTCGCGGCGCAATCTATTGGAGACAGTCCTTGTGAAATACCCCGTCTTAGCTGCCGCCCTATTCTGCCTCACCGCCCCCGCGCATGCCCCCGCAAATGCCTCAGAAGGCGAACGCGTCCAGATCACCGGAGAGATCATCGACACATGGTGCTACTACTCTGGCGTCATGGGCCCGCCTGAATCCACCACGGGCACGGCGCATCACACCTGCGCATTGTGGTGTTCGGCGGGCGGCATTCCCGTCGGCCTTCTGGGCGAAGATGGTGAGGTTTACATGGTGCTCAAGATCGAAGGCGATGATGCTGCCGCCAGCGGTGACACGCAGCTGCGCCTTGCCAGTCATGAGATCGTGGCCGACGGTGTGCTCTATAAACGTGACGGGCTGAATTATCTGGTGGTGGAAACGGTGGTGGCTGACAACGGCATCGTCAACCAGACCCATGATGACTGGGGTGTGATCCCCGGCTTTGCTATCCCGGATCCGGAGGGGGAGTGAGACCATGAAAAAACTGATTGCCCTTATCGCCCTGATCGCCACCCCTGCCGCCGCGCAGGATTTCTCTGCCAATTCTGAGGCCCGCCCGTGGAACCTGGTGGCCGAAGTGCCCGCGCGGTTTGAGGCCACGGTGGTTGATCTGCTGTGCGAGTTGGCGGGCGATTGCCCCGCCAATTGCGGCGATGGCCGGCGTCAACTTGGCCTTTTGCGCACGGCTGATGGCGTTCTGGTCTACCCCAACAAGAATTCCCAACCCGCCTTCACCGGCGCGGTCGTCGAATTGCACCCGTTCTGCGGAAAGGAAGTTGAGGTCGATGGCCTGATGATCACCGATCCCGAACTGAATGTGGACAATGTCTATCTGGTGCAAAAGATCCGCAACCTGGGGGATTCCGAATGGACCAAGGCCAATCAGTGGACCAAGGTCTGGGCCAAGGAAAACCCCGATGCGGGCGGCAAGGGCCCATGGTTCCGCCGCGATCCGCGTGTGAACGGGTTGATTGAAAAGGATGGATATCTGGGCCTTGGTGAAGAAGTGGATGAGGCCTTTATCGCGGATTGGTTCTGATGCGCGCAGCACTCCTCGCAGCAGCACTTTGCCTTGGCGGCATGGCCTTTGCGCATGGCGATGAAGACCACGGCACCCCGGCGGCACTTGACCTTTCGGGTGCGGTCACGCCGCTGCCTTGGGATGTGGGCGGACCGTTTGCTTTGACCGATCACACCGGCGCGCCCCGCACGCAAGTGGATCCCAATGGCCAGCATCAACTGCTCTTCTTCGGCTATGCCAGTTGCCCCGGCATCTGCTCTGCCGCGCTGCCTTTGATGGCCGATGCTGTGGATGCACTGGGCAAGGACGGAGTGGATGTCAGCCCGATCCTTCTGACCATTGATCCCAAGCTTGATACGCCCGACACGATGGGCCCCGCGCTGGCAGATCTGTCGCCTGACTTCGTCGGTCTGACGGGGGAGCCTGAGGCGCTCAACGCCGCCTATTCGGCCTATCGGGTCACCTTTGAGCATCTGTTCGATGATCCCGACTACGGGCCGATCTATTCCCATGGGTCCCATATCTATCTGCTGGACCCGGCGGGTGAGGTGCTGACCCTTCTGCCCCCGGTTCTGCCGGCGGAACAGGTGGTGGCTATTGTGAAGCGGTACACAAGCGCAGGCGAGTAAAGACACACCCACCAACCTGAGGCATTCCCAATTCAGTTCACGCGCCGGTCCGAGGGGAGGTGCGGAACGCGCCGCCCCGTGGGGGCGGACCGGCGCGGCATGATTGTACCAATCATGCGGGTCCTTTGAATGAAGCGTTGCGCCTCAGGTCTATACACGCAACCCTGGCACCCTAGAACAACGCCACTTCCCACTTCTTCAGGATCGGCCGTGCCGAGGTCATCTCTGGTATCTCTTCCGCCCCAAGCGCCGGGAAAAGCTTCAAAAGCTCCTCCCTTGGCCCTGCGTCCAAAGCCCGAACCGTTCTTGGCCCGGGCAGAAAGCTTTCCGCCCAAAGCCCATCGGCGCAGACCACTTCATGACGGTCGAACATGAAATGAATATACGTCA
>JBCCAJ010000255.1:0-4721 GCA_039814845.1 Pseudomonadota bacterium
GCCCGATCGCCGCAATTTCGCTTTGCAAAGTCTCAAGCGGCATCGTCGCGCAGCCATGGCTGCCCATCCCGCCCGCATTCGACACCGCCGCGACCATGTTGGCTGTGGTCGTGCCCGCCATTGGGGCCAGCAGGATTGGATGATCCACCCCAAGTAGATCGCAAAGGCGTCTGTCAGGCCACATGTCACCCTCCCCAATGAAAACGGGCCGCGAAACATCGCAGCCCGGTCAGGTTAGGTGCCGGCCTCAGTTTAGTCCATGGCTTTGAAATTGAACTCGCCACCTTCCTTGATGCCCGAGGGCCAGCGCGCGGTCACGGTCTTGGTGCGCGTGTAGAAGCGGAAGCTGTCCGGCCCGTGTTGGTTCAGGTCGCCAAACATGGACTTCTTCCAGCCGCCAAAGGTGTGATACGCCAGCGGTACCGGGATCGGCACGTTGATCCCCACCATGCCGATATTGATCCGGTTGGCGAAATCACGCGCCGTGTCGCCATCGCGGGTATAGATGGCAGTGCCATTGCCGTATTCATGATCCATGGCCAGCCCCAGTGCTTCCTCATAGGATCCCGCACGCACGGTGGACAACACCGGGCCAAAGATTTCCTGTTTGTAGATCTCCATGTCCGGCGTGACACGGTCAAACAGATGCGGTCCCACGAAAAACCCGTCTTCATAGCCCTGAAGTGAGAAGTCGCGATTGTCGATCACAAGCTCTGCGCCTTCTTCCACGCCCTTGTCGATCAGACCCATGATGCGTTGCTTTGCTGCCGCCGTGACCACCGGGCCCATATCCACGTCACTGCCTGCGGTGTAGGGGCCGACCTTCAGCTTTTCGATCCGGGGCACCAGCTTTTCGATCAGGCGGTCTGCTGTGTCTTCGCCCACGGGGACCGCGACAGAGATCGCCATGCACCGTTCGCCCGCCGCGCCATAGCCTGCGCCAACAAGGGCATCTGCCGCCAGATCCATATCCGCATCAGGCATCACGATCAGGTGGTTTTTCGCCCCGCCGAAACACTGCGCGCGCTTGCCGTTCGCCGTGGCGCGGGAATAGATGTATTGCGCGATTGGGGTGGAGCCGACAAACGACACGCCGCCGATGGTTTCACTGTCGAGCAGCGTATCCACGGCCTCTTTGTCGCCATTCACCACCTGGAAGCAGCCCGCCGGCAACCCGGCTTCTACATAGAGCTCCGCCAGCATCAGCGGCACAGACGGGTCACGTTCCGACGGTTTCAGCACCACGGCATTGCCGCACGCCAGCGCGGGTGCCACATGCCACAGCGGCATCATCGCGGGGAAGTTGAATGGCATGATCGCGGCCACCACACCCAGCGGCTGGCGCATGGAGTAAAGATCAATCCCGGGCCCCGCGCTGTCAGTGTATTCGCCCTTCAAAAGATGCGGCGCGCCGATACAGAATTCGATCACTTCCAGCCCGCGTTGCAGGTCACCCTTGGCATCCGGGATGGTCTTGCCATGCTCGCGGCTCAACGCTTCGGCCAGCTTGTCCATATCCCGGTTGATCAGGCCCACCATGGCCATCATCACCCGCGCGCGGCGCTGCGGGTTTGTGGCCCCCCACGCGATTTGCGCCTCAGCGGCCTTGGCGATCACGTCTTCGGTTTCCGCCGCGCTGGCCATGGGGCATTTGTAGATCACTTCGCCCGTGGCGGGATTGAACACATCGTCAAACCGACCGGACGTGCCTTTGACCTGCGCGCCGTTGATGAAATGAGTAAGTTCGGACATGGGGTTCCTCCTGTTCCAGTTACGGGCAGGGTAATATTGCAAAAACCCATGGAAAAGAGGTAAATTCCCAAAAGCATCCTGCATTTATGCAAGGTCCACACCGGAGATCGCCATGCGCCCCCAATGGGATGATTTGAAAGTGTTTTTGGCCGTTGCCCGGGGGGAGACGCTGTCCCGTGCGGGTCAGGTTCTGCGCATGGACCCCGCAACCGTGGGCCGCCGGGTGGCGCGTCTTGAGGCGGTTTACGGGGCTGCTCTCTTTGCCAAATCGCAAAACGGCTACGCGCTGACAGATGCAGGCCAACGCCTTTTGGCCCCCGCGATCCGCGCTGAACAGGCGATGGAAGAGGCGGCTGAGGAACTGGCAGGTCCCACCGCCGGGCTGTCGGGCCAGATCCGCATCGGTGCGCCGGACGGGGCCGCAAACTTCCTGCTGCCGCAGGTGTGCGACGCGATTGGAGCGGCCAACCCCGATCTTGAGATCCAGATCCTCGCCCTGCCCCGCATTGTGAACCTGACCCGGCGTGAGGCGGATATGGTCATTGCGGTCAGCCCGCCCAGTGCCGGGCGTCTGACGGTGCAGAAGGTGTGCGACTACCATCTGCATCTGGCGGCGAGTGAGGGCTACCTGGCCGCACATCCGCCGATCTCATCGGTCGATGACCTCAAGCATCACCGCGTGGTTGGCTACATTCAGGATATGATCTTCGACAAGGAGCTGGATTACCTGTCCGAGGCAGGGCTTAGCCGGGTGGATATGGCGTCGAACTCCGTATCAGTACAGCTCAATTGGCTGCGTCGGGGTGCGGGCGTGGGCATCGCCCATGATTTCGCGCTGCCCGCCCTGCCCGTTTTGCGCAAGGTACTGGCGGATCGGATCAGCCTGACGCGCAGTTTCTATCTGGTGCGCCACGCGGATGACCGGCGGTTGGAACGGCTCAACCGGTTTGCGGAGGCGCTGGTGAGTGGGATGCGCGGCGAAGTGGCCAAACTGGAAAGCGCAATTTAGCGCCTTCGCCTGGCCCCGGTCTGGCGATCCATCCATCTGAACAGCAGCACTTTATCCATGGGTTCCCGGACACCGTTCGAGCGGCAACCAGTAGTGGCAAATTCGCCAGGCCCTGGGTGGGGCCGGGCGAAGGCGCGGCGGGCTACGCCCTTGCTTCCGCGCCAAGTGCTAACCTTCCAAAGCTTGCTCCAGATCCGCAATCAAATCGCCCGGGTCCTCCAACCCAACTGACAATCGCAAAAGCCCACCCGGTATCCCTGATTGCGGCTCAATCGTTGCGCGGTGTTCCACCAGTGTCTCTGTGCCCCCCAGCGACGTCGCGCGGTGGATCAATTCCAACCGGCCCGCAACGGCCAATGCCGCCTCTGCCCCGCCTTTCACGATGACAGACATCAGATACCCAAACCCACCGCACATCTGCCGCGCGGCCAGATCATGGCCCGGGTGCCCGGGCAGGCCGGGATACCACACTGCCTCAACACGCCCGTGGGCGGCCATCGCCTCTGCGATCTGCTGGGCAGAGGCGCACATCCGCTCCACCCGCAACGGCAATGTCCTCAGACCGCGCATCAAAAGCCAGGCCTCCATCGGCCCCAAAAGCGCCCCGGCCTCGGCCCTCTGTGCGCAGATGTCGGCCCAAAGCGCGAGGCCCGCATCCCGACAAGACACAACGCCCGCCAACATATCCGAATGCCCGTTCATCGCCTTGGTCGCCGAATGCATGGAGATATCAGCGCCAAAACTCAGCGCCTGCGTCAGCACCGGCGTGGCCGCCGTTCCATCAACCGCCAGAACCGCACCTGCGCGATGGGCCAGTTCCGCCACCCGCGCGACATCGCTCACGCGTAGCCACGGGTTCGATGGAATCTCAACCCAGACCAGATCGGCGGGCGTGGCCAAGGCGGCCACAACGGCCTCCACATCAGACGCATCCACCAAATCGAGCGCAATCCCGCGTTTGGCACAGAAACCTTGCACAAAATGCGTGACACCCCAGTAAATGCCCGACTGCATCACCATCCGAGCGCCTGTTGGAAGCGCCTGAACCACCGCCGCCACCGCGGCCATCCCGGACCCGAAAAGCCGCGTCTCTTCCGCGCCTTCCAATTGCCGGATCACCTCTTCCGCCTGCGCGACGGTCGCATTGCGATCGCGCCCGTACGACCCTCCACCCAAAAGCGTGTAATCAGCCCCCCGCGCGAACGTTGAGGACAGTTCCAACCCGGGCACGATGGCCCCGTCAGGCCCCATAGCCCCTGCGGCACGGGCGGCAATCGTTGCAGGCTTCAGTGGCGGTTTTTCCATCTCAGGGCCTCATCTCCAATCGATCCATCACGATCTGCAGCAACAGCGCGTTGCCGGTCACACTTAGATGTACCTGATCCATGTAAAGGGGTAGGCCGTCCTGTGCCATTTGGCAAAGCCTGTCATCACAAAAGACCCTGTGGGGTTCCACAAGAAGGGCATCATGCTTGGCGGCCAGATCTGCCACGGCCTGCGTCGCGCGCCCCTGAACCGCGTCAAATTCAGCCCGCGTCAACACCGGCAGGTCCGTGCCGAACCGGAGCGCCCGCACCATCGCCTTGGGCACGGAGGTTTCATATTTCGGGATTGAGTTGATCACGATCACACGGTGGCGCTGCGCCACACGGGCCAGCATCGCATCCAGCCCATCCGCAAAGGCGGCGAAAGTATCCGGTGCCTCGCGCCCAACGGCCAAAACCAAGGGAACTTCACCGCGCGTGGTGCCGAAATTGCGCAACCCTTCCGCGTAGTAAGCCCACCACCCCATCACAAAGACGTCCATCGGATCAGCTGTGTCGAGATAGGCCACGATCCTGTCGTTGAACGCGATGCAATCGGGGCTGCGGGCCACCCCCAGAAGCGGGGCACAAGACGGCATCGTGGCCAAGCGGCCTGATACGCCCTTATCGGTGCCATAGTTATCAAAGGCGAAAAA
>JBCCAJ010000116.1:0-7391 GCA_039814845.1 Pseudomonadota bacterium
AGGAATGGCAGGCCGGTCTCCCCTTTGGCCCAAGCTTCCAGCCGCAGATGATCAGGCTCTTTCGGTCGCACACCGTTGTAAGCGCGATGGAAATTCTCAAACTCGATGCGCGGGTCATCTTCCAGCTTTTGCATGAAGTGACAGTGCCAGTGAAGCCGCCCCTCAAAAGACCGCATAGAGCCAGCCCAGCCCTTTTGCCCTTTGACGTCTGCCTTACGCGCCCATGTATCCTGCGCCACCTCTCGCATGGAAAGCGCGCCCCAGGCGAGATACGGTGAGACCCGCGAACAGGCCGTCGCCCCCGACACGGGCGAGGACATGGCAGAGCGATAGGTTTGCCCACGTCGGTGCAGGAAGCTTTCGAGCGCCGAAAGGCCGGCCTGCCGCCCGCCAACCTGTCGACCCGCGCAGGGATCAGGTGACAGACGCAAGTCCTTTGCATTGGGAATGTGGCCAGGCTCCACATCCAACGGTTTCAAATCAGGTGCGGCCACCTGAGGCTCCGCCATCAACCGATCCCAGGACCCGGCCCAACCGTTGCGTGACGCCAGCCGCCGCTGCACCCCGTGGTTTTGCACCTCCGTCCAGAGCACACCATGGGCGCGACACCACGCTCCAACGCTAGTGTCCCGCTCAAAGGTCCAGGCATTGCCCGTCTCCTCATGGGACCACAGCGCAGTGAGCATCCCCTGATCGCGCAGCGTGCTCAGCACCTCACACATATCGCCCATACGGACGATCAGCGCTTGCCCGCGCGCGGCACAGTCCTCTTGCAGCTCTTGCAAGCTTTCCGCCACAAACGCCCAGTGCCGCCCCGACATATCCGGGCCCGCCCACAATTCAGGCTCGACCACATAAAGCGGCAGCACATCGCCCCGCTCAGCCGCATAGGCCAAGGCGCGGTGATCATGTGTCCGCAAATCCCGTTTGAACCAGACAACCTGCATCGTCTCTCCCGTCTTTTCATGTATCTAGGGCGCTCGACGGTGCAGTCATGCGACATGTCGCAACAGACATGGACGCAGCAACCGCCCTCCTCTAAGGGGGCTGCATGAACGAACAAGACACCCCGCTCAGCGATCTGCTCCCCGTGCTGGACCAACTGGCGCACGAGGCTTTGGCCCTGTGGGACGTGCCAGCGGATGCCCGCGCGATCCGGATCAATGTCTCGGAAAATGTGACCTATCTGGTGGACGCGAGCGGCTTCAAATCCATCCTCCGCATTCATCGCCACGGCTACAATTCCCCCGACGCCATCGCGTGTGAGCTCGACTGGTTAACAGCCCTTGGTCACGAGACGGATGTCACCACACCCAGCATCGTCTCAGGCCAAAATGGCGCGCGCATCCAGCAGGCCACGACCGCGGGGCTGACCGCGCCTCGCTTTATGGTCATGTTCGCCTTTCTTGACGGCCACGCACCGAGCGAGACCTCCGATCTTAGGCCCGGTTTCGAAGACTTGGGCGCGATTGCTGCGCGATGCCATGACCATGTTCTGACATGGCCCAAGCCCGCAGGGTTCAAACGTCCGACTTGGGACGAAGACGCTGTTTTCGGACCCCAAGCGACGTGGGGCAACTGGCGCGACGCGCCCGGTGTGACGTCCGACATGCGCCCCCTTCTGGAACGCCTAGAGACGACCGTCACCACCCGCCTACACAGCTTTGGCAAAACGCCCGACCGCTTCAACCTGATCCATGCCGATATGCGGCTGGCGAACCTGATCATCGGCCCAAAGGGCACACGGTTGATTGACTTCGACGATTGCGGCTTTGGCTGGTTCCTCTACGATTTCGCCGCCGCCATCAGCTTCATCGAAACCGATCCGCGCATCCCAGACCTAAAGGCGGCATGGCTGCACGGCTACCGGTCGGTGCGGGCGATATCGTCTGAGGACGAAACCGAGATAGACACCTTCATCATGCTCCGCCGGATGGCCCTGCTGGCGTGGATCGGCAGCCATATAGAAGCACCCGAACCGCAGGCGCTTGCCCCGCATTTTGCGGACGGGACAGCAGGGTTGGCCGACACCTACCTTTCCAACGTGGCATCCTGAGCGAACAAAGCGCCCTCACACAACCCCGGCACAATTTCCTCCGCAACATTCAAAAACGCACCCACCCGTGCCACACGCCGCATGCCGGGGCGGAAGGTCATGAAGATGGGCCGCGCACGAGAGGTGTAGCCCGGCAAAACCCGGACCAACCGGCCCTCGGCAATGTCATCGCGTACGATGAAATCCGGCAGGAAGGCCAACCCCTGACCCGTCAATACCAACGCTCTCAGTGTGGTGAAACTGCGCGCGCAAACCGGCCCTGATACCTCTACGTCGGTGACCACGCCCGCCCGTTCCAGGCCCCATGTCGCCCGGGGTCTGCGTCCCTGAAATGGCAGGCAGGGCAAACTGGCCAAATCCTCCGGCGCCTTCAGGTCATAACCCGCCGCAGCATCAGGGCTTGCCACCACGTAAGCCCGCATCTCCCCCACGTGACGCACCACCAAGCGATCATCGGCAAAGTTGCCCACGCGAAAGGCCACATCAGTGCCCGCATCCTGCATATCCTCAAAGTCGTAGCTGGGCCGCATGGCAAGCGTCAGGTCGGGATAGCGCGCCCGCACCACAGGGAAAAGCCGTTCCACAAGCAAAGCCCCGAATTCCGGCGTCGCCGCGATCGACACATTGCCAGAAATGCCAACTCTTTCCTCGCGCGCCAGATCCCCCAGCAGATCGACCTCTGCCAGAATGGACGCAATGCGCACATCCAGTTGCACCCCGATGGGCGTCAGGCTGACCGACCGCGCCCCACGCTCCAAAAGCCGCACGCCCAAATGCGCCTCCAACTGCGCCACATGTCGGCTGATCCCTGATTTCGCCTGCCCCAGATGCTGCGCCGCCGCCGTGATCCCGCCCAGCCGGGCGACCGTATGAAAGCTCTGCAACGCGGGCAGACCTATCGTTCTAAAATCTTGAACCATGTGTTCTATTATATCTGTCTGTTGCGAAATTTTGACAACCGTTATCTCTCCGTCCCACACGAAAAAAACGGAGAATTCACATGAATATTCTGATCACAGCCGCCAATAGCGGGTTCGGGGCGCTCATCGTCTCCGACCTGATCAAAGCCGGTCACACGGTCGCCGGATCCGTCCGCGACGCTGATGGCCGCAATGCCGAGGCCGCCGAGGCCCTACGCCAAATGGGCGCTAGAGTGGTGGAAATTGACGTCACCAACGAGGCCTCTGTCCTGTCAGGCGCGGCGGCGGCAGAGGCGGCCCTGGGCCAGATCGACGTGCTGATCAACAACGCAGGCGTCGGCGCTCATGGCATTCAGGAAAACTTCAACACCGATGATTTCCAGCGGCTTTTTGACATCAACGTTTTCGGCGTTCAGCGCATGATCCGCGCCGTGGCCCCGGCCATGCGGGCGCGCGGCAGCGGGCTGATCCTCAATATCTCAAGCCTTCTGGGCCGCATCGCCTTGCCCTTTTACGGCCCCTACAACGCCAGCAAATGGGCGTTGGAGGCGATGTCTGAAAACTACCGCATTGAACTGAGCGGCTTTGGTGTGGATGTGGCCATCATCGAGCCGGGCGGCTTTCCCACCGCCTTCATGGGCAATCTGATCCACCCCGCGTCGCCTGACCGCAACGAAGGGTACGGCCCGATGGCCGACGCGCCCGTGATGGCATTGCAGGGGTTTGATGACTTCCTCAAGGCCAATCCGCAACAAAACCCTCAATTGGTGTCTGACGCAGTCTTGTCCGTCGTGGGCACCCCTGCCGGGTCGCGTCCGTTGCGCACCACGGTGGATACGGTCGGTATGGGCGCTCTGGTTGATCCGATGAACGATCAGCTTTCGGATGCGACCCAAGCGCTCTTTGCCAATATGGGGATCGACGGGATGCTGACGCTGAACACATCGGCCCATTGATCCAAGCCACCCCAAGCCACCCGTGCGGGCATAAAACTTGCCCGCACGGGCCACGCAGCCTTTGACAAAATCCATGGCAACCTAGACACTTAACCCCAACCCAGAACCGAAAGATCGGCTGGACATGTGTTTGGCACCTGAGGGGGGATTTCCATGGCCACAGCGACGGCAGGATATGCGCGACTTTTGTGGTCGGCTCTTGCGCTGTGCTGCCTGATCACCCCGGCCTATGCGGGCGGCGAAGTGCCCACGCTGGCCGCCGATATCGGGGCTGCGCTTTTGGGTGCGGGCGCGTTGGCTGTGATCTTTGCCCGCATCGGCATCCCATCTATTGCGGCCTTCATTCTTGCGGGTGTGATCCTTGGCCCCTTGGGCCTTGAGGCGATCATCGACCCCGGCAATATCGACGCTATCGCCCAGATCGGATTTATCCTGCTGCTGTTTGTCATCGGGCTTGAGATTGATGTCCCCCGCATCCTCGCCTCGGGCCGCACACTGCTTTACGCGGGCGCGCTGCAATTCCCGATGACCATGCTGTTCGGGATTGGCGTGACCAAATTGATGATGTGGCTGGGCGTCGGCGGCGTGCTGACCGAGGCACCGCTGTCACCGCTTTACATCGGCGTGGCGCTTTCGCTGTCGTCCTCTTTGCTCGTGGTCAAGCTTTTCCAAGAGCATTTCCAACTGGACACGCGCCCCGGGCAAATCTCTCTCATCGTGCTGATTTTTCAGGATATCTGGGCCATCATCTTCACTCTCATCCAGCCCAGCATGGACAACCCTGATATCGTCAAAATCCTCGCCTCCTTCGCAGGCATCGGCATTTTGATCGTCATCGCCGTGGTCCTATCCCGTGTCGTCGCCAACCGCGCCTTCGCCTGGATCGCCAAGAAGCCCGAACTGGTCCTTCTGGCCGCGATGTCGTGGTGTTTTGCCATCATGGCCGTGGGGGCGAGTTTCGACATGGTGACAAAGGCCCTCGGCCTTGACCTGTCGCTCGCCGTGGGCTCCGGCATGGCGGCCCTCATCGCCGGGGCCACCATCGCCAGCTCACCCTATTCGATTGAAATCGTCACCAAGGTGGGCCTCGTAAAAGACTTCTTCGTGACCCTCTTCTTCGTAGGCCTTGGCATGTCGATCCCTGCGCTGACATCATGGGACGTGCCGATCATGGCCGTGGTGCTGGCCGTGCTGGCGCTCCTGGCCCGCCAACTGGTGTTCTTCCCGGTTTTCTACTTCATTGGTATCGACCAAAGGAATGCGCAGGTCAGTTCCACCCAACTGGCGCAGATGTCGGAATTCACCCTCGTCATCGTGTTCATCGGGCTGGAACTGGGCCATGTGAGCCAGGAATTCGCCGCCGTCGTGATCCTCGCCTTCGTGCTGACGGCGGTCCTCACCACGCCTGTCTTTGAAAACGCATATGGCATCTATGAGAGGATGAAGGCGACGCTCACCCGGCTTGGCTTCAAGGAACCCGGTACCGAAGACGCGCGTGACGATCATGAGGTCGTGCTGGGCATCCTCGGCGTGCACCGCGATGCATCGTCTTTCCTGGCCGAAGTTCACCGCCACCAGCCGGAATTGCTCAAACAGACAACCATTGTCGATTTCAACGTGGCGCTGCACCCTGCCATGCGCGATCTGGGCGCCCATGTGGTCTATGGTGATATCACAAACGAAGAGGCGCTGCTGCATGCGGGGATTGATCAGGCCAAGGTGGTGCTTTGCCCCATTTCCGACGATCTGCTGCGCGGCCTGGATACCGCCGCCCTCGTGCGGCTGGTGCGCAATGTGAACCCCACCGCCAAGATCATCGCCAACGCGATTCACGTTTCCGCCGTGCCGCGGTTGAAAGAGGCCGGCGCCGATGTGGTCTACATGCCAAGGATGGAAGCCGCCCGCGCCATTCTGGAGGCGTTTGAGCATGTCCATGACGGGCAGGACATAGACTATTTCGACTCGATCCAGCATGAGAAATTCGGGGACCTGAGCGACCGCCGCGAAGTGATGGATTGATCACGATTTGAGCGGCTGCCTTGATCCGATGCGTACCTGCGCCCTATTTTAATCCCATCGATCAGAGGGACCACGATGTTCAAACACGCCCTTTTCGCAGCCCTTTTTCTAAGCATGGCCGCACCAGCGCAGGCGGGATCGGCCAAACTGGGATCGGGTGCTTTGGTCACCGGCGGGGACTATTCTACTGGCGGCGGGCTGACCGTGGCGGTGGAACCCCGCGCCATCAATGGTCAGCTGGGGTTTTGCGGCGTCTGGGCACAAAGCGAGGCTCTTTCCGTCTACACGCGCAAAGCAGCCGCAAGGGTACTGACCAAAGGCGTGATCAATATCGACGGGCAAAGGGTCGTCCGCAATCTCAACTTCCTTAATCGCGTGCGCCCATCGCCAAGTTACTCGGGCGCGCCCGCAGGCTGCATCGTGGTGAACCGGCCGTGGTCGGGTGATACCGCCTCCCGGATGACCATCCGCATCCCGCGGCAAAAGATCGTCGCCAGCTCCGGCTCGCGTATCCAGACAGGCCCGCGTGTCTTCTTCACCCGCAGCGACAGCGCCAATCCCGCGCTGGCCAAGGGCACCTTCCTGCCACCTCACATCACCAGCCGGTCGTCGCGCGGATCACAGTATTGAGACGACCGCACCCGGCGCGGCTTTGCCGATTGAAAAATCGCACCGGATCGGGCAAAAGATCACCAAACCGGACGGGGAAATGAGTGTGAAAACGCACCCCCCGATCACAACGGGCAGCAAGGGTATGCAGGCGATGATGATGAAACATATTGGGCTTGGGCTGTGCATTCTGGCCCTTTCGGCATGCGGCGGCGGCGGGCGTGATGATCGCCCTGACCGACGGGTGATCGTCGCACCGGTGGCCTTTGGGCCCATTTCAAAAGCGTGCCTGCAATCGGACCGCAAGAAAAAATCGCGCGAGCTTTGCACCTGCATTCAGGCAGCCGCCGACAAGACGCTGAGCCGGTCTGACCAACGCCGGTCCGTTGCCTTCTATGACAATCCCCATCTGGCCCAGCAAGTCCGCACCTCGGACCGCTCCGTGGATGAGAAGTTCTGGGATGCTTATGCTGAATACGGCAAAGCGGCCCAGCGGATGTGTGGCTGACGTGCTTGCAGCAGTGCCTGGCGCGGACTCAAGGGCGCAGCCCGCCGCGCCTTCGCCAGGCCGTCCCCACGGCCTGGCGAAACGGTTGGGTCCGAGCATCTCTCAAACGTAGCCCAAGAACTCTGGAATAAAGCACCGCATTTCAGATGTCGGATCGCCACGCCACGGCCTGGCAAAGCCAATACATCGTTTTGAAACCGCAAAGCTGCACTCAGGTCAGCGCTTCAAAGCATCGTTTGCACAGCCCCGGCAGGTTGTGCTGCCCCACATCCGGCGCGATCTTCCAGCAACGCAGGCACTTCTCACCTTCCGCTTTCTCGAAG
>JBCCAJ010000024.1:0-13673 GCA_039814845.1 Pseudomonadota bacterium
ACGGAATCTCAAGCCATCTGGCACGCGAATACAATGTGTTTATGGTGGTGATGATCCGGTTTTGGTTTTTCGCAGTGTTTGTCATCATGCTGGCCGGCCGGAGGAGCGGCGGGGTGCGCAAGGCGGCGGCGACGTCCATTCCGGCGATCCAGCTGACACGGGGTCTGCTGTTGATCTTTCAGATCTGCGTAATGGTTTACGGGTTTACATTGCTGGGGCTGGTGGAAAGCCATGTGGTGTTTGCCGCCTATCCACTGCTGGCGGCAGCGCTGTCCGGTCCTGTCTTGGGAGAATATGTGGGGTGGCGTCGCTGGGCGGCGATCTGCGTGGGATTCTTGGGCGTGGTGATCATTCTGCAGCCAGGCTCGGGCGTGTTTGACCCAGCGGCCACTGTGCCGCTTCTGGGCGCGCTGATGTTTGCGGTCTATGGGTTGCTGACGCGCTACGCCGGGCGCACAGACAGCGCCGCGACCAGTTTTTTCTGGACGGGTGTCGTGGGGGCTGTGGGCATGACCTGCGTAGGCATTTGGTATTGGGAGCCGATGAGCACGGGCAACTGGGTCTGGATGGGGCTTTTGTGCGTCACCGGCGCGTTGGGGCATTTCACACTGATCAAGTGTTATGAACTGGCCGAGGTGAGCGCGGTGCAACCCTTTGCCTATTTTCAGCTGGTTTTCGCCTCAGCGCTGGGGGTTATGGTGTTCAGTGAAACGATCCGCGCCAATGTGGCCTTCGGTGCGGGGCTGATTGTGGCGGCGGGGCTGTTTACCCTCTGGCGGCAAAGACAGTCAGGTTAGGAGGGGGCTCTGCCCCCAACGTCGAAGCCTAAGGCTTCGACGCCTCCCCCGGGATATTTGTGGCAAAAAGAATGGCGAGCCGGATGCGCCGTTGAGCGCGTCAGGCAAACCGCCCATGGCAAAACCAGCCTGCGCTTTTCGCGGCACCGTGGGCGTAGAAAAGCCAAAGCCGCTCGCCCTTTTGCGTCACCACCTGCCAGTAATCGCGCACCCCGCTGCGCCAATCGGGATCATCGAGCCACCATTCCGGCGACACCCGCTCCGGGCCGCGTGCCTCCAGCAAATCATGGGTACGGCCGCGCCAGCGGAATTGGCTGGCGGGGTGTGGCCTGTCCGGGGCGTGGACGGGTTCAGGCGACCATAACAGCAACGGGCGCGGCGTGGGGGCGGCGGGCCAATGCTTGGCCGGGTCTGACCAGGCGGCGGCCATCAGTTTAGAGGTTTTTTCGGGAATATGGCTTTCCACCGGGTGGCGGCGGGTCAGCGCCTCCATCCCCAGCCGCCCGCCTATGCGGCCCATCAGATCCTCCACCGCTGTACCTTGTTCATGGCGTTCCTTCGCCGCACCAGCTGCTTCGAGATGCCCCGTGGCGCGGCGGGGGTTGCTATCCTCGGTCTCAATGGCCTCAAGCCGCAGCATCTCAATCCCGAAGCCTGCGTCGATCTCATCCAGACGACGCATCAGCAGGGGCCGGATGCGATCGGGTGTATCAGCAGGCCGGGCCAGCCCTGCTTCGATCCATTGCATCGTGTGATCGACGCGCCATGCCTCCAACCGCACCCTTCGCGCGCCGCGCGCCTTGGCCGTCAGCGTGTCACACAGCCGCGTCAAAAGCCGGTCCAGCCCAGCCTCCACATCCTCTTGCAGGCCGATGGGATCTGGCAAGGTCAGTCGCGTGGCAAAACACGGTGCGGGGGCTGCGGGAGAAAGCGGCTCTGCCGCCGACCCGATCGCCTGATCCAGCCGCAGGATCAATTCTTTACCATAACGCCGGGCCAGTGGCGCGCGGGGTTGACCCAACAGATCGCCTACCGTGTGCAGACCGACGCGCCCCAGATCCGTCACGGTTTCAGGGCTCAAACGCAGGGCCGCCACGGGGAGCGGTGACAGGGTGGTGTAGGCCTTGCCAGGCGCGGCGATGCAGGGCAAGCTCGCCGCCGCCTTCGCCATCAAGGCAGGCGCAGCGCCGCCCCGTTCCCAATGCCGCTTTTTGGCCGCGCGGGACCTGGTGGCGCGGGCTTCCTGATCAATTGCATCGCCGGACCGGGTGCTGCCTGCCTTCACCCCGGCAAACCGTGCCAGCGCCCAGGCTGCGCCTAATGTGTCCGCCAGCCCGCAACGCGCCGTCACGCCCAGACCGGCGGCAGCTGACATCATCTCTTCCACCAGGGCAGCCTCACCCCCGAAAAGATGCGCACACCCGGTGATATCCATGAGCAGCGCATCGGGTTCTTCTGCCGCGATCCATGGTGAAAATCGCCCCGCCCAGCGGGTCAGCGACCGCAGAAACGCCGCCTCCGCCTGTGGGTTTTGCAACCGAGTCACCAGGGTTCCACACATAGCATGGGCATCGCGCAAGGGCTGGCCCACATGCACACCCGCCGCCTGTGCCGCTTCTGACACCGATGAAATCACCTGCATCTGCCCGGTCTCGCGCACCACGGCAAACGGCGCGTCCGCCCCCATGGTTTCTGGCGGCGGATCGCTGCGCAAAAGGCGTTCGGCCCCCAGGCGGGGAAACCAAACCGAAAGGACACGGCGTGTGGACATGAAACCACCCGGGCAGAAAAGGCGTGTTAAATGTTCTATTTTTGTTCTTATTAGAGCGACCTCTGAATTGAGTCGAGTCCCATGGCTTCTTTCTTGTTCATAAATACCTGAATCCCGATTGCCCCAAACGCGGTGGCCCAAGAAAAGCTCAACTCACCCAACAGTATCATTGAAAAGCCACCCCCTTTCCCCCACACTCTGTGCAAAAGACTAGGGAGGACAGTCAATTGCGCACCACAGCCGCCGTGGCCCTTGAGGCCGGTAAGCCAATGGAAATCATGGAAGTGAACCTTGATGGCCCCAAAGCCGGGGAGGTGCTGGTGGAGATCAAGGCCACAGGGCTTTGCCACACTGATGATTTCACCCTTTCCGGGGCCGACCCTGAAGGCGCGTTTCCTGCCATTCTGGGCCATGAAGGCGCGGGCGTCGTGTTGGAGGTGGGTCCCGGCGTCACTTCTCTGGAGCCGGGCGATCACGTGATCCCGCTTTATACGCCGGAATGCCGCGAATGCGATTACTGCCTGCATCCCAAGACCAACCTCTGTCAGGCGATCCGGTCCACCCAGGGTCAAGGCGTGATGCCCGATGGGACCAGCCGGTTTTCCATGCTCGATGGCACGCCGATCTTGCATTACATGGGCTGTTCGACGTTTGCGAACCACACCGTACTGCCGGAGATTGCGCTGGCCAAGGTCCGCAAGGACGCGCCGTTTGACAAGATTTGCTATATCGGCTGCGGCGTCACTACGGGCATCGGCGCGGTGATCAACACAGCGAAGGTCGAGCTGGGCAGCCGTTGCGTGGTCTTCGGCCTCGGCGGTATCGGCCTCAATGTTATACAAGGCTTGCGCATGGCCGGGGCTGATCAGATCGTGGGCGTCGACCTCAACCCTGGCCGGATCCCGATGGCCACGCAATTCGGCATGACGGATTTCGTCAACCCGACTGAGGTTGAGGGCTCCGTTGTCGACCATATCGTCGAACTGACAGGCGGTGGTGCGGATTACTCCTTTGACGCCACGGGCAACGTGCAGGTGATGCGCGACGCGCTGGAATGTGCCCACAAGGGATGGGGCGAAAGCATCATCATTGGGGTGGCGCCAGCGGGGGCAGAGATTGCCACGCGGCCTTTCCAACTGGTCACCGGTCGGGTCTGGCGCGGTACTGCCTTTGGCGGCGCGCGCGGGCGTACGGACGTGCCGCAAATCGTTGATTGGTACATGGAAGGCAAGATTGAGATCGACCCCATGATCACCCACACCCTGAAGCTTGAAGAGATCAACAAAGGGTTTGATATGATGCATGCGGGCGAAAGCATTCGCAGCGTCGTCGTCTACTAAAACACACCCGTTTTCTGAAGCCGGCCTGGGGCGCCCTCGGGCCGGTTTGCTTTTCAATGCAGGGTAAACTGTGCGTGCCTGCACCGCGCCACATCTTGCCACTGCGGCGGTCGTGGTTATGTCTGGTGCAAAGAATGTCACAAAGGAACGCAAAATGGGCGACCCAACCTACACCCCCCCGAAAGTCTGGACATGGGACAAAGACAATGGCGGCACGTTTGCCTCCACCAATCGTCCCATCGCGGGCGCGACCCATGATGCCCCGCTTCCGCGTGGTGATCACAAGTTCCAGCTTTATTCGATGGGCACGCCCAATGGGGTGAAGGTCACCATGCTCTTTGAAGAGCTGTTGGAGGCGGGCCATGACGCAGAATACGACGCCTGGCTGATCAAGATCGGCGACGGCGATCAGTTCGGCAGCGGCTTCACGGCTGTGAACCCCAACTCCAAAATCCCCGCTATGGTGGATTACACCGGTACGGAACCGCTTCACGTGTTCGAAAGCGGATCCATCATGATCCATCTGGCCGAGAAATTCGGTGCCTTCCTGCCCGCCTCCGGCCCCGCGCGCACGGAAGTGCTCAACTGGCTGATGTGGCAGATGGGAAGCGCGCCCTTCCTCGGTGGCGGCTTCGGCCATTTCTACGCCTACGCGCCGGAAAAATACGAATACCCGATCAATCGCTATGCAATGGAAACCAAACGACAGCTGGATGTCTTGAACCGTACGCTGGCTGAGCGGCCTTTTGTGGCGGGCGATGACTATTCCATCGCTGATATGGCGATCTGGCCTTGGTATGGCGGCGTGGTTCTGGGGCGGCAATATGGTGACTCCGCCACTTTCCTCAGCGTGCATGAATACGAAAACGTCATGGCTTGGGCCGAGAAAATCGATGCCCGACCCGGTACGAAGCGTGGCCGCATGGTCAACCGCACCTCGGGAGAACCCCACGAGCAGCTGCGTGAACGTCATGGCCCCGAAGACTTTGCGACCAAAACTCAAGACAAGATCGGCTGATTAAATCAAGCGCGCCCCGTCCCAACGACGAGGCGCGCCCGTTTATGTTTCGCGAAATTTGGTCCGGGAACCGGTGCCCATTTTTCGGATTGCGCTCTAGTTGATCAATCCAGCGTGACGCATCGCGTCATCCATCAACGCCCGCGTCTCATTCGTGAGAGGCGTCAGCGGTGACCGCACGTCTTCTTCACACATGCCCAACTTGGCCAGCGCGTACTTCGCGCCCACCAGGCCTGGTTCCGTAAAGATCGCCTTGTGCAGCGGCATCAACCGATCCTGAATTTCCAGCGCCGTGGCGTAATCATTGGCCAGCGTCGCCTCCTGCATCTGGCTCAGCATCTTGGGCGCCACATTGGCGGTAACCGAAATGCAGCCCACCCCGCCCTGGGCATTGAACCCATGCGCCGTGGCATCCTCACCCGACAGCTGCACGAAATCCCTGCCGCAGCTCAAGCGCTGATGGCTGACGCGCGCCAGATCACCTGTGGCATCCTTCACGCCGACGATCCGCGGCAGCTTGGCCAATTCGCCCATCGTTTCGGGGCTCATATCCACAACGGATCGACCCGGGATGTTGTAGATGATGATGGGCAAACCACAGGCTGCATGCACGGCCGTGAAATGGGCAATCAGCCCAGCCTGCGTGGGCTTGTTGTAGTAGGGCGTCACCACCAGAACCGCATCCGCGCCCGCGCGTTCGGCATGCTGCGCTAGTCGCACCGATTCGGCGGTGTTGTTCGAACCCGCACCGGCAATCACCGGAATGCGCCCTGCGGCGGCTTTCACCACCGTTTCGACCACCAGATCATGCTCATCATGGCTTAGCGTCGGGCTTTCCCCCGTGGTCCCCACCGGCACTAGCCCGTGCGATCCTTCGCTGACATGCCATTCCACCAGTTTTTTGAGCGTATCCAGATCCAGCTCGCCGTTCTTGAACGGCGTGACCAGGGCAGGAAAAGATCCTTTGAACATGACACGCTCCTATTTTGCGGTTTCAGGGAGGCCCGCGATAGCGGACCGAAACAATAATCGTCCGCCCGTGTAGCGCCAATTTGTGCTTCTGCCAAGGTTGTGAGTGGACGGCCCCGCCCGCCGCGCCTACCTTTACCCACAGCCCCAAACCTGCAAGAGATCTTCACCCCCATGGTTCTTCGCATCGTGACAGCCTTGGCCCTTGTGCTAAGCCTCGCTGCGCCCGTTACGGCGCAGGATACGCAAGACAGCGCAGTGCGCCCGCCCTCCTCGTTAGGGTTGGCCCTGCAAGCGGTCTCAACCGGGCGTTGGTCTGACGCCAAAGAGATCGCAGGCCGCGATGGACCCGCAGCGCAGGCCGTGATCGAATATGCCCGCCTCTACGCTGGGCGCGGCACGCCTGAGGACTTGCTGACCTTTCTCAATGTCCAAAACATCTGGCCCGATCTCGGCCAACTTCGCCGACGTAACGAAGAAAAGATGGCTGAAGACGGTTCGCCAGAACAAGTGATGGAATTCTATGAAGGTTACACGCCTCGCACCGGCATCGGAGCGCTCAGCCTCGCCGCGGCACAGGCCAGCCGCAATCTGGATGGCGATGCCAAGGCCACGCTGGTTCTCGCGTGGCGCACGCTGGATCTGACCACAGAAGAGCACAACGCCTTCATGGGCAGTTTTTCCGAACTTCTCAAAGAACACCATGACGCCCGCCTGCAAATGGCACTTTGGCGTGGGCTGCGCGATGTGGCGTTGATGCTGCCTCTGGTCGATGACACCACGCGCGGTCGGGCGGAGCTGCGTCAACGGGTTGAGAAGGGTGAACGCTTCACCGATGATGAACTTTCCGAAGGCGCGCGCGTCGATCCTGGGCTGTCTTATGCCCGTTTCAACCAACATATTCGGGCGGATCGCGACGCGGCGGCGATTGAAACCATCCTGCGCCAAAGCGCCATAGAAGGTGGCTTAGGTGAAGCCGCCCGCTGGTCCGGTTGGCGGCGGGCTTTGGCGCGCAAGATGATGCGCGAAGGAGAGCCCGATCTGGCCTACAGACTGGCCTCGACCCACCAAATGTCAGAAGGTTCGGCCTTTTCTGATCTTGAATGGCTGTCGGGCTACATCGCGCTCACATATCTCGAACAGCCCGAACTTGCGCTCGATCACTTCCAACGCTTCCGCGCCGCTGTCGCCTCTCCCATCTCGCTAGGGCGCGCAGGCTACTGGATCGGACGCGCGCAAGACGCGATGGGTGATACCGAAGCCGCGCAGATTTCCTATGCTTTTGGTGCTGACTATCAGACCAGTTTCTACGGCTTATTGGCCGCTGAAAAGGCCGGGATCACCCCACCTGCATCGCTGCGTGGGGAACGGCCCGAGGCCGATTGGCGAAATGCCGATTTTGCGCAGAAAGATGTCTTCAAAGCCGGTGTTCTGCTGGTCAATGCCGGGCGTCTCAGCCAGGCAGAGCAATACTTCGTCACTCTTGCCGCGACATTGAGTGAAAGCGATCTCGCGCTGCTGGGCGCGGCACTAGAGGATCTGGACAGCGCGCATCTTCAGGTCATGGTGGGCAAGGCCGCAGCCAAACGCGGTCTGACCATCGTCGCGCCCTATTATGCACTGCACCCGATGACCCAGATGGATTTGCCGGTGGAGATGGAACTGGCCCTGGCCATTGCCCGGCGGGAAAGCGAATTTGATTTTGGCGTCAAAAGTGGCGCTGGGGCGGAAGGGCTGATGCAACTCATGCCCGGCACGGCCAGCGATGTGGCCCGCGATCTGGGGCTGGCTCACAGCCGCGCGAAGGTGCTGAGTGACTGGCGCTACAATGCGACGCTGGGCTCTGAATACCTAGCGCAACTGGTGCGGCGGTTTGATGGTAATGTGGTCATGGTCTCCGCAGGCTATAACGCAGGCCCTAGGCGTCCTCTGCGCTGGATGGAAACCTACGGCGATCCGCGCAAGCCTGAAATGGATATGGTCGACTGGATCGAACACATCCCGTTCCGCGAGACCCGCAATTATGTGATGCGCGTGGCGGAAAGCCTGCCGGTTTACCGTGCTCGTCTGGGCAAAGACCCATTGCCTGTGCCCTTTTCGCAAGAACTGCAAGGCGGCACCCTCAAAATCGTGGCGCTGCAGTGATGCCAAAGCTGAACGCGCTTGATCACCTCGTCCTGACCGTGACCGATCTGGACCGCAGCGTGGCCTTCTATGAAACCGCGCTCGGTATGGTCGCGGAACGCTTCACGCCTGCGGATGGCTCTGATCGCTGGGCCTTGAAATTTGGCGCGCAGAAAATCAATCTGCACGTGGCCGGGGCGGAATTTGATCCCAGGGCGGACCGCCCTGTGCCAGGAAGCGCTGATCTGTGCTTTCTGTCAGATGACCGGCTGACAGACTGGCAAACCTACCTGACCGATCAAGGCATCGAAATCGAAGAAGGCCCTGTGTCGCGAACAGGGGCTACGGGCCCTATCATCTCAGTCTACGTCCGCGACCCCGATGGCAATCTGATTGAAATCGCAAACGCAGGTTGAGCCAACCCCTCGCGCCGAAGGCGCGCCCCCTGCACCCGAGCACCGCGAGGCCACCGTCACCCCCGCGCGCAGCGCGGCTACTGTCACGGACCGAGACTGCCCAAAGGGCGGATGAGGCCCCCGGCTTATCCCGCCGCCGCGCGCAGCGCGTCCATGCGGGCCTGGATGGCTTTGAGGTATGTCTCATTGCTCATCTTGCCGGCCTCATCAAATTCATTCTGTGCGCCCGCGATCAACACCATCGGTCCCGGCAAAATGTCCGGTTGCAAGGCTAGAAGACAGGCCGTGACCATGTAATTTGCGGTCTCACCGCCCGTGCGTCCAGCCGCCGCTGACATCACCACGCAGGGCTTGCCCTTGAAAGCCCCGCCTGGCACCCGGCTGACCCAGTCAAAGGCGTTCTTCAATACACCCGGAATGCCCTTGTTGTATTCCGGCGAGGCGATCACGATCGCATCCGCGCCTGCAATCTGCTCGGCCAGTTTGGTGACACTTGCCGGGATCCCCTCTGCCTCTTCCAGATCGCCGTCATAGAGCGGCAGGTTCAGATCCGCCTCCGTCACCTCCGCGGGCCCAAACGCGTCAACGGCTGCGGCCAGCAGTTTGCGATTGAAGCTCTCTTTGCGCAAAGAGCCGGAGATGGTCAGAAGTTTGGGATTGGCCATGGTACGGGTCCTTCAAGGTGGGTCGTTTCCACCCAACCTGACACCCTCTGCGTCAAAGGCAAGGCCCATCCCCACTCACGCTCTGTTTACAACAGAAAAATCCCGGCAGCGCGTAGGGCACTGCCGGGAAAGTTGGCCAAGACTGGCGGACGGAAACTGTCTGGTGGATCGCACCAGGTGCATTCGTTCATGTGTCTAGGGGGCAAGCCTCACCAGTTGGTGGGGCCCTTCTCTGCAAAGGCATTCACCAGGAAGTCGATGAAGGCGCGAACCTTGGGCTGCGTGAAGCGGCCCGGCGGGTAGACCGCGTAGATGCCTTGGGTTTCTTGCGGCAGATCGGGGATCACATCCTCGATCAGGCCGTCCTTCATCGCAGCGGAATAAAGGAAGCTGGGCAAATAGGCGATGCCGAGACCAGAGATCGCAGCATTAAGCAGCGATTGGCCGTCATTCACCGAAAGCCCACCGGCGGTGCGCACCTGACGCTTTTCACCCGACGGTGCGGTCAGTTTCCAGACGGACCCATTGGCCTGGCTGGAATAGTGCAGCAGCTTATGTTCATTCAGATCGTCGATCTTCATCGGACGGCCATGCTTTTGAAGATAGCTGGGCGAGGCGATCATGCGCTTCGTGGTCTCTGTCAGCTTGCGGGCGCGCAGGGTGCTGTCTTCCAACTCCCCAATACGCACGGCCATGTCGAACCCCTCGGAGATCAACTCCACATAGCGATTGTTAAGCACCATGTTCACGGTGATGTCTGGGAATTCGTCCAGAAATTCGCCCAGTACCGGGCTGAGATGGTTTACGCCGAAATCGGTGGCCACGGAAATCCGCAAAAGCCCCGATGGGTCAGATTGCATGGAACTGACCAGCGCGTCGGCCTCACCTGCGTCATTCAACACCCGCAAGGCACGGTCATAATAGGCCAGGCCGATCTCTGTCGGGCTGACCCGCCGCGTGGTGCGGTTCAGAAGACGCGCGCCAAGACGTGCCTCAAGGGATGACACATGCTTGGACACGGCAGATTTGGAAATTCCCATCTTGCGTGCCGCATCGGTGAACCCACCTTGGTCCACAACAGTCGCAAATGCCTCCATTTCGGTCAGGCGGTCCATACTCGATACCTCTCAAAGTCTTTTGTCGAGGATCAGCTATGGTCTCACAATCGGGCACAACTGGGGCAGCCCGCTGACAATATCGGGGTTTTCCTTGGGATCGTTGGTGGCGTGGAAACAAACGTCCATACCATCGCGACGTCAGGCCGCGGGGTCCTTAAGTGCGTTGCGAAACGTCTCTGCCGCCCCTTCAAGGCGGGCGTCATCCAACGGCCCGATCAGCAATACACCATAGCCATTGTCGACCCAGCTATAGGCTGCGAGGCCATCCAGCACTTGTGTTTCAACACCATCACTGTCCGGCCCACCCACTTGCAGAATGCAAAGCGCCACCGGCCCGCCATCCTCTGTCAGGAAGGTGAGCTGTGCCAGCGGCGTGCCTTGATAGCCTAATTGTTGGGCGCGGCGGTAGTTGAGGCCGTCGACCTTCGGCAAGTCGGTCAGATCAAGGCCCAGCACCCCTGACAATTCTGCCAGTTTTGCCTCAGACACGCTTTGCGGCTCAGCTACGCCCGCCAGGGTTTCCGTGACATAAAGTGATTGATAATTGGCCACGACAGCGCGCCAGTCAGGGTCTTGCCCAGAACCCTGCCCTGACATCAGCGACCACGTGAAACCCGCCGCGATCACGAGGCCAGCGGCCATGCCACCCAAGGCTGTTATCCAAGCGGGAGTTGTTCTGGGTGTCGCAGGCAAGGCGGGCATGGACGGGGCCAAGGACAACAGTGCATCCTGATCAGCTGTGAATGCGGCTTCTGCGGCACGCAAGGCCTGTAATTCCGCGGCGAGAGCGGGATCATCTTCCAGCTGTTTCTCAATGTCGTGCGTCAAAGCCGCAGAAGCCTCTCCATCCAGATAGGCTGTCAGGTCTTCGTCTGTAAAACTGCGCATTTTCATTTTCGTCTGTCCGTTGCGCCTGCCACGGAGCGGTTCGTGGCCGGGTACACTTGATGGGTCAAAGTCTTTCGTGCGGCTGACACGCGGCTCATGACTGTCCCGATCGGGATATCCAGAATCTCCGCCGTCTCGCTATACTTGTAGCCTTCCACAAAAACCAGCAGGGCCGCCGCCCTTTGCGCTTCGGGCAGGGCGTTCATACGTGTAAACACTTCGCGCGCCAGAATATTCGTTTCCACATCGGGCTTCTTGTCGTCGACATCCGGCTGGCCTTCATCGGTAAATGACGCCGTCTGCCGGATCGCGGCCTGACGCATATCATTGATCCAGATGCGTCGTGCCATCGTGAAAAGCCAGCGATCCAGATGGGTGCCGGGTTCAAACAGCGCGGCCTTTTCAATCGCGCGCAAGCAGGTCTTTTGCGCCAGATCATCCGCGTGGTCTTTGCGCCCGGTCAGAGAAGCGCAAAAGCGCCATAGACGCGGGAAGCAAACCGGCAAGCCATCCCGCACCGCCCGTTCTGATTTGTTAGTGCCCAACACGTTTGTCGCTCGCTGTCCCTTGCCTGGCGGTCAGCTTACTGCTTGTGTGCAAACCGAGCAAATTGCAATAAACAGGCCAAACCGCTCGCGGCGATTTGACACTTTTTTCTCTGCGGCTTCCGAATAATTTAAAGTGTTTTTCTGTTCTCTCCCTAATGGCGCGTTAGATCGTTGCTTACACAACCAAAGGGAGGAAACTTATGAAACGCACAATTTTTGCTACATTATCGGCATTGGCATTGACCGCTGGCATGGCCACGGCAGAGGAATGGACGCTGGATGGCGCGGCGTCGAAACTGGCCTTCGGGTCCGTTAAAAACGCCTACACGGGCGAAGTTCACAGCTTTGGCGGCCTGTCCGGTTCGGTCAAGGATGGTCAGGCCGCGATCAGCATTGATCTGGCCTCAGTCGAGACTTGGATCGATATCCGTAATGAACGCATGGTCGAACATGTGTTCAACAACATCCCCGATGCCACGATCAATGCAGAGATCGACATGTCCGCGATTGAAGGGCTCGCCGAAGGCGACACCGCTGTGGTGGATTTCGAAGGCACAATTGGCCTTTTGGGCAATGAGGTGGATGTTTTCACCGAAGTGTTCGTGGCCCGCATGACCGGTGACAAGGTATTGGTGACCACCAATGAAATGGTGATGATAGCCACGGATGAGCTGGGTCTCGATGCTGGCATCGACAAACTACAGGAAATCGCCGGGCTGGACAGCATTACGCGGTCTGTGCCCGTCACGATCCGTCTGGTGTTCGACAAGACAGATCCGGCTTCCTGATAAAAAATCCGCCTTGCCGCGTGGATCGGCAAGGCGGTCCGTCAGGGCGGATGAGCCGCTCATTGATCCGAGAGCGCCCAATCCCAATACATCTCCCGCACGCGGCGGGTGACAGGGCCAATTTGGTAATTGGTGTCGTCAAAGGCGGTGATGGGGGTGACCTTCATCATATTGCCGGACAAAAAAATCTCATCTGCGGCGTGAAAGTCCTCAAAGCTCATCGTCGTTTCATGCACGGTGATCCCATCGGCGCGCATGTTTTCGATATGACGCGCGCGGGTGATGCCCGCCAGAAACGTGCCATTGGGCACCGGCGTGAACACCTCCCCATCTTTCACGGCAAAGGCATTGGCCGTCGCGGCCTCGGCCACATTGCCAAGCGCGTCGGCCACCAATGCGTTGGCGAAGCCTTTGGATTTTGCCTCTGCCAGCATGCGGGCGTTGTTGGGGTAAAGGCAGGCCGCTTTCGCGTTGACCACCGCGTCCTCCATCACGGGCCGTCTGAACCGCGTGCGGGTGAGCGTGGCAGAGGCATCAGGCGTGGCCATCGGCACCTCTTCGAGGCAGATGGCAAATCCTGTGTCGCCGCCTTCTTTGGGGACAATTGCGGAATGCCCACCGTCAATGGCCCAATACATGGGTCGCACATAGATAGCCGCGTCCTGTGGGTACGCCTTCAGCCCCTTCAGCACGATCTCCACCATGTCCTCGGTTGAAACCGTGGGCGTCACCATCAAGGCCTCAGCTGAGGCATTGACCCGCGCGCAGTGCCGATCAAGATCGGGTGTCACTCCTTCAAAGAACCGCGCGCCATCGAACACATTGCTGCCCAGCCACATGCCGTGATCTGCGGCGTTCATGATGGGGATGTCGCCCTCATGCCAGGTGCCTTTGAAATAGGTTCTGATATTGGTCCCTGTGGGCATGGCTGACCTCTCTTTGTGACGGGCAGACGTTAGGTCGATTGCCCATGCCCGTCCAGTGCGATCACGGCGCCTCCGACAAAAGCTGATCCAGATCGAGCCGCGCATTGGTCATTTGCAGGTTGCCCTCTGCGTCACGGGGCCAGTCCTCCGGCGCGCGGTCACGATACAGTTCCACGCCGTTGCCATCTGGGTCTGACAGGTAAATCGCCTCACTCACCCCATGATCGGCGGATCCTTCGATGGCATACCCGGCTTGCGTTACCCGGCGCAGTGCATCGGCCAGCTGTGCCCGGTCAGGATAAAGG